>NZ_JBNPMC010000011.1:0-81630 GCF_050313795.1 Bariatricus sp. SGI.154 | reverse complement strand
TTTTTCGTTTTGCCCTGTCCCTTTTTGAACTTACATGAACATATTGGTGGTTCCTACATAACGCACACCATCTTCAAACACTCTCTTTCCACCCAGAGTTACTAACTTCACATCATTCAGCCTGGTAATATCCTTGCTCAGATCTCCGCCGACTACAAGAAGGTCTGCATCCAGTCCTTCTTTTACAAGTCCTCTTTCGTTCTCCACGCCCAGAACCTTCGCCGGATTCGAGGTTGCTGTCTGGATTGCCTGTACTGGCGTAATGCCGTACTCTACCATGTACTGTAATTCTCTTGGAAGCGGCAGCAGCGGTGACTGGTACATTACCATATCAGTTCCTGCGATTACAGTAACGCCTGTATCATAGAACTCCTTAAAGTGGTCTCTATATGCTTTATAAGCAGGTTCAAAGTACTGATAATCCTTCATCTCCTTCTGCATAACCGGATCATTGACAGGAGCACCTGCGTTCTTCTCAAGGTTCTCTTTGCAAATATCATACAGCAATGTGTAAGCCATAATTGTCGGAGTCCATGCGATTCCCTTTTCAGCCATCTGTTTTGCATGATCTAACGTCATAAATGTAGCATGCTCGATGGTATCGAATCCTGCATCAATACACATCTGGATACCCGGGTTGGTTCCTGCGTGAACACCGCATTTGATTCCTCTTCTATGACATTCATCAACTGCCGCATCCAACTCTTCCTGTGTCAGTTCCGGAATATGTGCACGATGTGTTGTCAGAACCTTAATCCATTCTGCACCATCACGCGCCTGCTTCCGAATCTCCTTACGAACTTCCCATGGTCCGTCTACCTGCTCTACTTCCTCCCATGCATGTCCACCCGTCATACAGATGCCTGTATCCGTATGTGTGATTCTAGGAATTGTGATAAATCCCTTCTCTGCTGCAAGTTTCAGATTCTTGCATACTCCATGTGCAGAAGACATGTCACGCACAGAAGTAATGCCCCGCTCAAAAGCAGCCTGTGCATGCTGCAATGCATAGAGCATAATCAACTGTGGTCCATAATTGAAACTATCCGGCTGAGAATACCAGTATCCCAAATGAACATGCATATCGCAAAGTCCCGGAAGTAATGTAGCATCTCCGTAATCTTTGACCTCTTCTTCTGGAAATTCTTTCACCAATTCCTCTTTTGTTCCGATTTTCTTAATCTTACCATCACTTCCGGTCGCAACCGCCTGATCCTCAAGCACCGTCTTTCCGTCACCCGTCATGAGATATTTGGCACAAATAATCATCTTCAATATCCTCCTTATGATATAAACGTTTCAGCATCGTTACTTTTTGATATATTTATTTCTGATTCCTGAACTGCATTGGAGTCATATTGTAAGCCTTCTTAAACATCCTGTTAAAATGCTCCACATTCTGATACCCCACTGTCAATGCAATATTTTCAACCGTCATATTACTGCTCTTCAACAACGCCTTCGCTTTCTTCATACGAATCTTCTTCACCAGTTCTCCAAACGTCATTCCAGACTTTTCTTTAATGTATTTGGAAATATAAGGTTTGGACAGATAGAACTTCTCAGCCAGGTCATCCAATGTGATATCAATATAATTCGCCTGGATATAATTCATGATCTCGATCATTCTGGCATCTTTGCAGCCATCAGCACTTCCAATCTCTTCAATCTTATTCACTGCCACAATCAATGCCTCGATAGAAGCCTTGATAATATCAGCATCGATTCCTACACCCCAGAAGGTCTTGCCTTTGCAGATAATACCAACATAAGCAACCGCCTTGGAAGAAGAGCCTCTTGTCAGTGAATGCTCTTCATAATACCGAAGTTCATAACTGATATTAAAATACTGCTTAATCGCATTGCTGACTGCATCCAGTCGTCCGTTACCCATAGCGGTAATGACTCTGCTCTCACCCCCATGATTGATGGTTGCTTCAGCAGTGATGCCATCCACCTGTTTAAAATGACACTCATCGATATGGAATACCGGCTTGGTATTAATATAATTATCTGAGAAGATCTGATATACCCATTCCGGATTCAGTTCTTTGTGAGCCTTGTCGGATACATCTTTTACCAGATATCCAACCTCTTCTCGCATCTTCTGCGGCAGATTGATTCCGTGGCTCTGCTTCAGAATATAGTTTACGCCGCCTTTCCCGGACTGGCTGTTAATACGGATAACATCGGAATCATATTTTCTTCCCACATCCTGCGGATCGATCGGAAGATATGGAACCGTCCATGTATCACACTTCTTCTCTTCTCTCCAGTTCATACCCTTGGCAATCGCATCCTGATGAGAGCCGGAGAACGCAGTAAATACCAGATCGCCTGCATATGGCTGGCGGGCATATACTTCCATTCTTGTCAGACGTTCATAAGTCTCTCTGATGTGCTTCATATCTGAGAAATCAAGTCCTGGATCCACACCATGAGAGTACATATTCATTCCCATCGTCACAATATCCACATTCCCTGTACGCTCTCCGTTACCGAATAATGTTCCTTCAATACGGTCAGCACCTGCAAGGATTCCCAACTCTGCCGTTGCAACTCCGCAGCCTCTGTCGTTGTGCGGATGCAGGCAAAGGATCACATTATCTCTATAACTCAGATGCTTATTCACATACTCTAACTGGCAAGCGAATACGTGAGGCATTGCATTCTCTACTGTTGTAGGGATATTGATGATTGCTTTATTATCTGCTGTCGGTTTCCATACATCCAATACTGCATTACATACCTCAACCGCATAATCTACTTCCGTTCCAGGAAAACTCTCCGGACTGTACTGGAATGTAAAATTACCTTCTGTCTCAGAAGCCAATTTCAGAAGCAGTTCTGCTCCATCAATCGCAATCTGCTTAATCTCTTCTTTGCTCTTTCTGAACACCTGCTCTCTCTGCGCAACAGATGTTGAATTATACAGATGGATGACGGCATGAGGCGCCCCCTTAACAGCCTCAAACGTCTTCTTAATGATATGCTCCCTTGCCTGCGTCAGCACCTGCACTGTAACGTCATCCGGAATCATATCCTTCTCGATCAATGTTCTCATAAACTGATACTCTGTCTCAGACGCAGCCGGGAACCCTACTTCAATCTCCTTGAAGCCGATATCTACTAACATCTGGAAGAACTCCAATTTTTCTTCCAGGCTCATAGGCTCGATCAGCGCCTGGTTTCCATCACGCAGATCAACACTGCACCAGATCGGCGGCTTGTCGACATACTCCTTCTTCACCCAATCGTATGTAACTTCTGGCGGCATAAAATATGCTCTCTCATATTTCTGATAATTCTTCATACCAATAACCTCTCCTTCTTTTATTCCGTCCAAGTACACTTCGGCATCATCTTAAGAGTATTCTTCTATCAAAATCTCATTGACTCACTAAAGGCACTCGAATAATAATTATCAACCAAATTGTCTTTTTTTAACACTTTCTTATCCTAACATATATATAACAAAAAGGAAAGTGGTAATTTTAATCACTTTCCTTGATGTATTTTAATATTCTTTTTCTTTCTTTTTCCTACCGCATTTTCAAATGCCTATTCTTGCACTCTATACATGCACTTTCCACTAATTCGCTTCTAATGAACGTTTCTTTGTAATCGTTACCTTCTCTTCATAACAGGTAAAGATACCATCAACCTTCTCTTTTTTCATCTTCGGTGTTACAAGACTCACAATCGGCACAATAATCAGACCTGCAATCATAGCAACCGCGCCTGCATTAATCGGAGATGCAATGTAGTGCAGGAACATATTGGAAACGGTAATGCCTACACCTGCGATAAAACTTGCCCATACTGCCGCTTTGGTTACACCTTTCCAGTATAAGCCATACATGAACGGCGCCAGGAATGCCCCTGCCAATGCTCCCCAGGAGATACCCATAAGCTGTGCGATGAATGTCGGCGGATCAAGCGCAATTACTACAGACAGTACAATAAAGAATACAACCAGTATCTGCATCGTACGTACCTGTTTCTTCTCGCTCATATCCTTCATCACATTGTCTTTCAGGAAATCCAGTGTCAATGTAGAACTGGAGGTCAGAACCAGTGATGCCAGCGTGGACATTGATGCGGATAATACCAGTACCACTACAATTCCGATCAGGATATCCGGCAATGTGGATAACATATATGGAACAATACTATCGAACACCACACTTCCGTCCTCTGCATAGATAGACGCATTGTCAAACAATCTTCCGAAACCGCCGAGGAAATAGCATCCTCCTGAGATAATAACTGCAAATGCAGTAGAAACTACAGTACCTGTATTGATAGATTTCTCGTCCTTAATTGCATAGAACTTTCCAACCATCTGAGGAAGTCCCCATGTTCCAAGAGAAGTAAGGATCACAACTCCAAGAAGATTCAGCGGGTCTGGTCCAAAGAATGAAGTAAATGCTCCCGGCTGTCCCATCGTAACCGGAATATCACTTGGAATCTCTGCCATCTTGCGGATTGCTTCAATAAATCCACCCTGTCCGCTTAACACTGCTCCTATAACCGCTGCAATACCTACAAGCATAATAATTCCCTGAATAAAGTCATTAATCGCTGTTGCCATATAACCGCCAAGGATTACATAGATGCCTGTAAAAATCGCCATACCAATTACACAGTATGTATAAGGAATGTTGAATGCCATTCCGAAAAGTCTTGATAATCCATTATACACAGAAGCCGTATAAGGCACCAGGAAGATGAATACAATCGCTGATGCTGTAATCTTAAGTGCTTTGCTGTCGAATCTCTCACCAAAGAAGTCCGGCATCGTCTTAGAATTCAGATGCTGTGTCATAACCTTCGTACGTCTTCCAAGCACAACCCACGCAAGCAAACTTCCGATAAATGCATTACCCAGTCCGATCCAGGTGGAAGCAAGTCCATATTTCCATCCAAACTGTCCTGCATAACCAACGAACACAACTGCTGAAAAGTAAGATGTACCATAGGCAAATGCAGTAAGCCACGGTCCTACGGAACGTCCGCCCAATACATACCCATCTACACTTGTTGCATGTTTTCTGGAATAAAGCCCTACTGCAACCATAACTGCAAAGAACACAACCAGTAACACTAACTTGATAGCCATAATTTTTCCCTCAACTTTCATCCTGTTTGTCACTTTAAACCGCAACGCTTCAACGCATTGAAGTTCAGCACTCACTAAGAATACCACATACTTCATACAATGTCAACGAAATTTTATATCTTTTCACAGTATCTTTGTACTGAATCTACAACAACCTACAGAACCTGCCACCAGCAGTTCCCTCCGCATGCTTTGGCAACGCAAAAAACCTGCCGGGAAACTCCCGACAGGCTTTTTATGATATTTTCTTTCCTATTCACCCAGTATCCAATATCCTTCATTGTCATTACCGAACTCCCACCAAAGCAGATACTTCTGGCTGCAGGTCATATAAGACAACGCATAAGCAATGAAAGCAAGAACAATGCCCATCACCAGGATATTTCCAACAAAAAGAACTCCCATATCCAGATAGCAATAGAATCCCACCACAACCAGGAACCACGCCAGAATCATAAGCTGTACATGAAACAACCCGCGGATACGGAGGAACACCATCTTACGCTGCTCTTTCCGAACCCCCATCTTCCACATTCCCTGGATACAAAAATACATACGGAGCATGGTTGTACTCCAAGTAAATATCCACAATATGGACAAATATAACGGAGCGCAATACAGGGAATGCAGGAAGACAACCGCAGACACAATAAAGATCACGCCCAAGATTACCTGCAAGCGAATCGCCCGCTTAATTGAGCGGCATATCTCGCCAATCCGTGCCTCCAGCGTCTTCTTCGCCTGTTTGTTGCTAAAATGATATTTCCCGAGATTGTCCTGATCAAATTCATAGAATTCCATACTATACCTCACAAAATTCTTCTACTTCATCTGCTCCACACGTTCTTGAATCGTCTTATTGAAGTTCTCTACTCTTCTGCTATATGTTCCATTCATATATTCGGAATGAAGCATGAAATCTGCTGTTGCCAGATTATTCGCGATCGGAATATCATATACAACCGCAATACGAAGAAGTGCCTTTACATCCGGATCATGCGGCTGCGCTGCTAACGGATCCCATAAGAAAATCATAAAATCAATCTGTCCCTCTACAATCTTCGCACCTATCTGCTGATCGCCTCCCAGCGGGCCACTATTATATCCCTTCACAGGAAGTCCGGTCTTCTCTGCGATCAATCTTGCTGTAGTACCTGTTCCACATAAGAAATGGCTCTTTAAGATGTCCTTATTCTTATCACACCACTCTACCAGTTCTTTCTTCTTTCCATCATGAGCAACCAACGCAATATGTTTTGCCTTGCCTATCTCAAATGTTACATAATTATTATCTAACATTGCTTAAACTCCTTTCTTACAACTCTATATTCATCATACTATATCTGCGCTTCATTTACAAGAAACCAAAGTTCTATTCTTCCTCTGTCTCTTCATAATATTTCATCAATGCCTGCGTTCCCAGATCACCGTACCCTTCGGCTTCCAGCATCTCATAACTTGCAAGCACCTGGCTTAATACCTCCAGGTTCAGTTCACTCATGTTCGCTTCTGTCAGCGCAAGCCGCATATCCTTGATGAAATGCTTCATAAAGAACCCTGGTGCATAGTCTCCTGCCAGAATCTTCGGTCCGAAGGTATCAAGCTGCTTACTTCCAGCCGCCCCGGTAGAAACAGAATCAAGAAGTACCTGAAGATCCAAACCTTTGCTCTTGGCATAAGTCAACGCCTCACAGACACCTGATAATGCTCCTGCTATCATAATCTGATTGGCAAGTTTGGCATGCTGTCCGCATCCGGCAGTTCCCTGGTAATTGATATTGGTTCCCATTGCCTCAAATAACGGCATACATGCCTCATAATCTTCCTTCAGGCCACCTACAAGAATGGATAATGTTCCCGCCTTGGCTCCAGTATCACCACCAGTTACAGGCGCATCCAGCACATGACATCCTTTTTCACTTCCTGCCTTGAAGATCTTCTCTGCAAGCATCGGACTTGTGGTCGTCATATCGATCAGATAGGTTCCCGGTTTCACGCTGTCTAAGATATTCCCTTCATCAAAATACACCTCTTCAACGTCTCTTGGGAAGCCCACGATCGTGATCACCGCCTCACAATCACTGACACAGTCACTGATTGATTCGTGGAACACTGCTCCTTCACTGATTACATCTTCTACTTTTGATTTTGTTCTCGCATAGATATGAAGTTCAAACCCTGCCTTCATGAGATTGCGAACCATGGATTTGCCCATGATTCCAACTCCAATAAAACCGATCTTATTCATGTCTAGTCCTCCTGTTTCTCTACTACTTCGCCCTGCTTCTTATAGATGCTGTTTGCCGACACATATCCTCTGACACTGGAGAGTGGATAGATATTCGTATGACCGCCTACAACACTTCCTGGATTCAAGACTGTTCCGCAGCCTACTTCAACTTCGTCTCCCAGCATAGCGCCGAATTTCTTAATGCCTGTCTCAATATTGCCTTCCGGGGTCTTCACTACTACCAGTTTCTTATCGGATTTTACATTGGATGTGATAGAGCCTGCACCCATATGTGCCTTGTATCCCAGTATAGAATCCCCCACATAATTATAGTGTGGAACCTGCACTTTATTAAACAGGATGACATTCTTCAACTCTGTAGAATTCCCAACAACTGCTCCTTCGCCTACAATCGCATTGCCACGGATGAATGCGCAGTGTCTTACCTCTGCATTCTTTCCAATGATTGCCGGTCCGTGAATATATGCTGATTCGAAGACTTTCGCAGATTTGGCGATCCATACATCCTCTCCTACCTTGTCATATTCTTCTTCCGGAAGCGTTGCACCTAACTGAAGAATGAATGCACTGATCTTCGGAAGAACCTCCCATGGATAAGTTGCTCCCTCGAAGATATCCTTTGCGATTGTCTCCTCCAGCGTATACAATTCTGCTATTGTTAATCCTTTCATGATATCTGTTCTCCTCTCTTATTGGTTATTTTTTGCCTACATATCTATCTCTTATGATTTGGACGCATTCCTTCCTTTCGTCGGCTTTTTATAATACTGTGCCACTTTATCATAACAGGCTCGAAGCTGGTTCTGGTTATATAATCCTTTTACTCCCTGAGTCCTGCTCATAATAAAATGATCCAGTTTCTGCATATATTCATCCGGCGTAATCTCGCCATCTGCCACATAAGTCAGTCCCTTCTCCCAACTGGCTGTCAGTTCCGGGTTCAACAGCGACTTAATAGAATGCTCCACCACATCAAAGATCATCTCTCCCAACATCGTTGGTGTTACAATCTGCGTCTTTTTATTCAATGCCAGATACTTATTGTGAAAAAGCTTCTTCAGAATCTCACCACGGGTTGCACTGGTTCCGATACCGCTTCCTTTTATCTGCGCCCGCAATTCCTCATCTTCAATCAACTGCCCTGCATTCTCCATTGCAAGAATCAAAGAACCAGAATTATAACGCTTCGGCGGAGAAGTCTTGCCTTCTTTGATATCCAATGACTGCACCTCCAGTATCATTCCTTTTTTCAAAGCCTGTATCTTCTGGAAAAATGCCGCATCCGTATCTTTCTCCTCTGCATTACTATCCTCTTCGGTTCCGGAATTCTTCTTTCCCGGAATGCCCGCAACCTTCAGATATCCTTCTTCTGCCAACACTTTAAAACTTGAGAAGAAGGACTCTTCTTTCATCTTAGTAACGATTGCTACCTTCTGATATACCGCCGGAGGATAAAAGATGCTTAAGAATCTTCGCACGATCACATCATACACCTGGCTTGACAAATGTGACAATGAGCCAAGTGTTCCTACTCCCTGTCCTGTCGGAATAATCGCATAATGGTCAGTAATCTGCTTATCATTCACATACCTTGTCTTCTCTAATCCCTTATGGCTCTTAAGCGCTACAATATCCTGAAGATAAGGTACTGCCGGCTCGTATTTCATCAGCCCATTCAGGTTCTTATGTATCTCCTTGGCTACTGCCGTTGATAAGACTCTGGCATCGGTTCTTGGATAGGTAACAAGTTTCTTCTCATATAACTCCTGCACAATCCGAAGGGTCTCATCCGGGCTGATCTTGAAGCGCTTAGAGCATTCATTCTGCAACTCTGCAAGGTTAAAAAGCAGGGGTGGATTCTTCTTCTCTTTTTTCTTCTCTATGGATACAATCTGGCACTTAAGCGGTGTCTCATTGCTTAGATAAGCTATGAGTTCTTCTGCCTTCTTTCTTTCCTTGAATCCATTCTCTTTATACAGATCAAAAGATTCGAACCATCTGGAGCCTTTCACGGCTCTCCACTCTCCTTCAAATGTCTGCCCTTTCTCTCCGATTGTACTGATGACTCTGTAAAACGGCGTCTCTACGAATTCTCTGATCTCCCGTTCCCGCCGCACCACCATTCCAAGCACGCAGGTCATAACCCTTCCTACTGAGATAACCGAATACTTAGTATTCAGATAATTGGAAATACTATTCCCATATTTTAACGTCAGCAGGCGAGAGAAATTAATTCCCATCAGATAATCTTCTTTTGCCCTAAGATACGCAGATGCTGACAGATTATCGTATTCTTTCAGATCCTTTGCTTCCCGGATTCCTCTTAAAATCTCCTCCTCCGTCTGGGAATCGATCCAGACACGCCTTCGTTCTTTTCCCTGTACATGCGCCTGCTGTTCCACCAGGCGATAGATATACTCTCCTTCCCGTCCGGAGTCGGTACATACATAGATTACCTCCACATCCTTACGGTTCAGAAGACCTGCTACAGTCTTATATTGTTTGGCCACCGCCGGAATCACTTCATATTTGAATTCCTCCGGTATAAAAGGCAGAGTCTCAAGGCTCCACCTTTTTAGATTCGGATCATATTCTTCCGGATAACTCATGGTTACCAGATGTCCGACACACCAGGTAACGATTGCTTCCTCTGACTCCAGGTATCCGTCTTGTCTTCTAGCCTTTATCTTCAGTGCCTTGGCAAATTCCTGTGCCACACTGGGTTTCTCAGCAATATAAAGTGATTTCCCCATAGATATTATCTAACTCCTTTTACTCTTCAAAAGCCTCTTAAACCAATCCCCAAGCGTCCTTTCTTTCTCCGGAGTCTCCTTCTTGGCATGAATCGCCTCCTCCATGAATACTGCCTGAGAATCTATCATTGGCTCAGATGCTTTCTTCTTCACGAATGTACCGTCACTTAACAGTACTCTGGACTTGATATTATCTGCAAGCATTACTTTCAGGTAATGATTGATCTGCTTCTTAATATCCTCATCCAATACCGGGCAGGCAACCTCCACACGCTTCTCCGTATTTCTCGTCATCATATCTGCGGAACCGATATAGATCTTCTGCTCTGCTCCCGTGCCAAAACTAAAGATACGAGGATGTTCCAGATATCTTCCCACAACGCTCATAACTCTTAAATTATCTGTATAACCCGGTACTCCTGGAAGTATACAGCAGATTCCTCTTACAATCAAGTCTATCTTAACTCCCGCCTTGGATGCTTCTGACACTTTCTTGATAAAATCTACATCCGTAAGCGAATTCATCTTCATAATAATCCGTCCGCTGCTTCCCTTCTGAATCTCCTCATCCATCAGATAAAGAACCTTCTGCTTCAGACTCGTCGGAGACACGATCAGATGGTCATAATTGCCACTTAAGTTACCAATCGACATATTCTTGAAAAACTCCGCTGCATCTCTGCCTATTGCCTGGTTACCTGTCATTAATGACAGATCCGTATACATTGCCGCGGTCTTCTCATTATAGTTACCGGTTCCAATCTGCGTGATATACTGAATCTCATTCCGGTTCCGATATGTAATCAGACAGATCTTCGAATGTACTTTATATCCTTCAAATCCATAGATCACACGGCATCCCGCTTCTTCCAGACGCTCAGACCAGTCGATATTGTTCTGTTCATCGAATCTTGCTCTTAACTCTATCAAAACAGTAACTTCTTTTCCATTCTCTGCCGCCGCACATAAATACTCAACCAGACGTGCCTTCTTAGCCAATCGGTAGATCGTAATCTTAATCGTCATAACATTCGGATCAACCGATGCTTCTTTGATCATCTTCAGGAACGGATTCATACTCTCGTATGGATAGAACAGCAGGACATCCTTCTTCTTCACCTGCTTCATCACACTGCTATCCTGCACACGCGGAGAATTCTGCGGTGAAAACGGCGAATAGATCAGTGAACGCTTCATAGATTCCGGCAGATTGCTGCTGATTGCAAACACATAATCTAACTTCATCGGCATCTTCGTACGGAAGATCTGATTCGGCTCGATATGGAATTTCTCACAGAAATATGCCTCCATATCCGGTTTTAATTTTTCCGCAATCTCCAGACGCACTACGGACATTCTGCGGCGTTTATGAAGAGTCTCTTTCATGAGATAGCGAAAATCATCATTGACCTCCAACGCCTCATCATCCGGTGCGATATCTGCATTCCTTGTCACGCAGATATAATTCGCATCTGACACTTCATACTGTGCAAAGACAAGATCCAGATGCTCCATAATGACTTTCTCCATACGGATATATCGGATATCATGTCCCGGAAGATAAAGCACATCCGATACAAATTTCGGAACCGGAACAATTCCAAGCACATTTTTAGCATTGGATTTCTCTTTCAGTTTCAGATTCGCCGTTACATAGATGTCCTTATTCAAAAGATGCGGAAATGGATGGTTTGCATCCACGATCTGCGGGGACAGAATCGGCAGGATCTGGTCTTTAAAATATTTCTTCACATACTTCTTCTCATCCTGCTCTAATTCTTTAAACCCAAGTCCACATACTCCATATGGACTAAGCTGCTTCTTAATCTCAGCGTATGTCTTATCTCTCTCTTTATAAAGAGGCGCAACCTCCTCAAATATCTTCTGAAGCTGCTCTTTTGGTGTCATGCCGGAACGGCTGTCCTTCGTATTCGCATCCGTATGTGCCATATCGAACAGGCTTCCGACACGAATCATAAAGAACTCATCCAGATTGCTGGTGAATATCGCCACGAACTTCATGCGCTCCAGAAGCGGAACAGACGGGTCCTGTGCCTCCTCTAATACTCGTTTGTTGAATTTAAGCCATGATAGTTCTCTGTTTTGGGTATAATTTAGAATCTCTTTGTCCATATCTGGTACCTCGCACTTTTTTATAACTCTCTTTTTATTTTACCACCTGATAAGAGGAAATGAAAGAAGGAAGAATAAAAGATATTGTAAAAATCATGTTAAGGAAGACAGGCGCGGGGGTGAGCCTTGGGCGGCTGCCAACCACCCAAGATTCACCCCCACGCCGTACACCTACGCCAACTAATTTTCTCCAAAAAATTCTTACTTAGCCTGAATATATCCTTTTGCCGTCAATGCCTCTGCACAAAGCACAGCTCCGCCAGCCGCACCACGAACCGTATTATGGGACAATCCAATGAACTTATAATCGAACATGCTGTCTTCTCTCAGACGTCCAATTGATACGCCCATGCCCTTTTCATAGTCCACATCCAGATTCACCTGAGGACGGTTATCCTCCTCCAGATACTGAATAAACTGCTTCGGAGCACTTGGCAGTTCTGCTTCCTGTGGGAATCCCTTATAATTCACCAGTTTCTCAATTAACTGTTCTTTGGTTGGCTTCTTCTCAAAGTTGATGAATACTGCAGCAGTATGACCATTCAATACAGGTACACGAACACACTGACAAGTAATCTTCGGAAGTTCTGCCTTCACAATCTGTCCATTCTCTACTTTACCTAATACACGTAATGGCTCCTGCTCGCTCTTCTCTTCCTCACCGCCGATATATGGGATAATATTCTCTACCATCTCCGGCCAGTCTTTGAAGGTCTTTCCTGCTCCTGAGATTGCCTGATATGTTGTTGCTACTACTTCTTTTGGTCCGAATTCTTTCCATGCTGCAAGACATGGCGCATAACTCTGGATAGAGCAGTTCGGTTTTACTGCGATGAATCCACGAGTTGTTCCAAGACGTTCCTTCTGAGACTTAATCACTTCAAAATGTTCTGCATTGATTTCCGGTACTACCATCGGCACATCCGGTGTCCAGCGATGTGCGCTGTTATTGGATACAACCGGAGTCTCTGTCTTCGCATATTCTTCTTCGATTGCTTTAATCTCTTCTTTTGTCATATCAACTGCACTGAATACGAAATCAACCGTTGACGCAACCTTCTCTACTTCATTTACATTCAGCACTACCAGATTCTTTACTGCTTCTGGCATTGGTGTTGTCATCTTCCAGCGGCCGCCCACAGCTTCTTCATATGTCTTTCCTGCTGATCTTGGGCTTGCTGCCACCGTTACAACCTCGAACCATGGATGGTCTTCAAGCAGTGAGATAAAACGCTGTCCAACCATTCCTGTTGCTCCTAAGATACCTACTCTTAATTTCTGTTCCATAATTCCTTCTCTCCATTTCTTTTACTAATCTTTTGCTGATATACTATTTATTCTAATATTCATCCATGTATTTTTGATACACGGCAATTACCTCTTCCATCGCCATCTTTCCAGGCGCGCCTAGTGTAATTCGCTTATTTACACAGGTCTCCAGGCTGATCGCATCATAGATGTCTTCTTCGAATACCGGAGATATCTTCTGATACTCTTCTAACGGGAGTTCATCCAATGCAATCTTCTTCTCGATACATAATAATACCAGTTGCCCTACGATGCCATGTGCATCTCTGAACGGAACTCCATGATTCACCAGATAATCTGCCGCATCCGTTGCATTGGTAAATCCATGTCTTGCGCTGTCCTTCATACGTTCTTTGTTAAACTGCATGGTTCTAAGCATTCCGGTAAATAAAGTCAGACATCCTTTTGCAGTATCGATCGCATCGAATGCCCATTCTTTATCTTCCTGCATATCTTTATTATAAGCAAGAGGGATTCCCTTCATTGTCGTAAGGAGCGCATTCAATGCCCCATAGACACGTCCGGTCTTTCCACGAACCAACTCAGCAATATCCGGATTCTTCTTCTGCGGCATAATGCTGCTTCCGGTACTGTAGGCATCATCAATCTCTACGAATTTATACTCGTTAGAATTCCAGATAATCACTTCTTCAGAAAATCTGCTTAAGTGCATCATAATGATGGATAAAGCGGATAACAACTCCAGCAGATAATCCCTGTCCGAAACACCATCCATACTATTCAGCGTAGGACCATCGAATCCCAGAAGACTTGCCGTATATTCTCTGTCTAACGGATAAGTTGTTCCTGCCAGCGCTCCAGAACCTAATGGACAGGTATTCATGCGCTTGTAGATATCCTGAAGTCTCTCATGGTCTCTTTTGAACATCTCAAAATATGCTCCCATATGATGTGCCAGCGTAATCGGCTGTGCCTTCTGAAGATGGGTAAATCCCGGCATATATGTCTCTGTATTCTCTTCCATAATTGATAAGATTGCCTGAAGAAGTTCCTCAATGAGATTATCCATAATATGTACTTCATCTCTTGTATAAAGTTTCATATCCAATGCAACCTGATCATTCCGGCTTCTTCCGGTATGCAATTTCTTACCCGGATCTCCGATTCTGTCAATCAGCGTAGCCTCCACAAAACTGTGGATATCTTCGTATCTATCTGATATCTGAAGTTTCCCATTCGTGACATCGCTTAAGATTCCTTCCAGACCATCGATAATCTTCTCTTTCTCAATATCTGTAAGGATTCCCTGTCTTGCCAGCATCATCACATGCGCAATGCTTCCGCGGATATCCTGTGCATAGAATCTCTTATCAAATGAGATCGACGCATTAAAATTATATACTAACTGGTCTGTTTCCTTTGTAAAACGACCACCCCATAACTGTGCCATATGGCTTTCTCTTCCTTTCGTATAAAATTCATGTAAACGATTTTATCACATTTCTGCATAAAATCAAATATTATTGTATTAATTTACATTTCTTATCTTTATTTTTCATAATGTACCGAAATCAACCATCTATATTCTTATACATTCTCCGTCTGCCGGACTGAGAATTCGCACCCACAGTAATCCTGCCTGTATAATCCATACTCCTTTGACAATTCAATGGAACGCTTGTAGCCATTCTTTTTCTTAAAATCTGAAGGCAAGTACCAAACCCCATATTCTTCTGCCAGCCTCATGCCAATCTCATTCAACTTAGCCGCATTCTTAAGAGGACTGATACTTAAGGTTGTCGTGAAATAATCGAAGCCACATTGCTTCGCAATCTTGGCAGATTCTCTTAAACGTAATTCGTAACACTTAAAACAGCGGGCACCGCCCTCTTTCAGATGCTCCATGCCTTTCGCCATCTCATAAAAAAGATCCTTGTCATAATTCCCTGCCATAAATGAGATCGGATGCTTGACCATCATCTTTCCAATCAATGTCTGCTGCTCCAGAATCCGCTTCGTATATTCACTCTCCGGATAGATATTGGGATTATAATAGAATACTGTGATCTTAAAATAATTACTCAGATACTCCATCACATAACTGCTGCATGGAGCACAGCAACTGTGCAGCAATAAGGTCGGCACCTTCTCTTCCTTGCCCAGACGCTCGATTATCTTCTCCAGTTCTTTCTGATAATTCATCAGGTTTCTTCTCCTTCTTACATATATGAGGATATATACTTTTGAATTATAACCGCTTCTTTCGTTTCTTTCAAGGGCAATCCTTCACTAATTCCGAATATTTACATAAAATAATATATAGTCATCACAGGAGGTTCCTATGGAACAAGTATTAGAACTAAAGCATATTCACTACGCATACCATACCCTCGAAGGCGAGACTCCTACCCTTACGGATATCTCCTTTGCACTGAACAAAGGAGAGTTCGTATCCATAGTCGGACCTTCCGGCTGCGGCAAGTCCACTCTGCTCTCTCTGATCGCAGGGCTTATCACTCCCGAAAAAGGACTCATCAAGATTAATGGAAAATACTTAAGAGAAAGTACCACGAATGTCGGCTATATGCTTCAACATGACGAACTCTTTGAATGGCGTACGATCTATAATAATGTCATCTTAGGTCTGGAAGTCCAGCACATGCTGACTGCCAGAACGCGCCAGCGCGCCCATGAACTACTAGATCTCTATGGACTGAAGCAGTTCGAATCCTCCCGCCCTTCTGAATTATCCGGCGGTATGAGACAGCGTGCCGCCTTAATCCGCACCCTGGTACTGGAACCAGATCTTCTGCTTCTGGATGAACCTTTTTCCGCGCTCGACTACCAGACACGGCTAAATGTAGGTGATGACATCGGGCAGATTATCCGGCAGGAGAATAAATCTGCTTTGCTGGTAACCCATGACCTGTCAGAAGCCATTTCTTTAGCAGACCGGGTGATCATCCTAACCGGACGCCCCGCATCTATCAAGCAGACCATACCACTGATATTCAATCTGGAATCTGATACACCTTTAAACCGGCGTAACGCCCCGGAATTCAAAACATATTTTAATCTTATATGGAAGGAGTTGAATACGAATGAGTGATCTGTCCATCGGTCAGCAGCAATATCTTCTTCAGCATCGAAAACATAAGCGTATCGTTAGAATCTCTCGGATTCTGATCCTGTTAAGTTTTCTCTTTATCTGGGAATTCACTGCCAATGTAGGGATCATAGATTCTTTTATCTTCAGCAGCCCTTCTAAGATCGCGCTTTGCTTCTGGGGGATGGTGCTGGATCAAAGCATCTTCCTTCATATCGGTATTACATTATACGAAACTATTGTAAGTTTCCTGCTCGTAATTGCCATCAGTATTCTGGTGGCAGTTGCCTTATGGTTCAGCAGCAAACTCTCGGAAATCCTGGATCCATACCTGGTAGTACTGAACAGCCTGCCCAAATCGGCATTGGCTCCTTTGCTTATTGTGTGGCTTGGCGCAACCAAGACTACGATTATCGTAGCCGGAATGTCTGTCGCTATCTTCGGCAGTATTCTAAGCCTGTATACCAGTTTTACCACGGTAGATCCCGGGAAAATCAAACTGATCTATACGCTTGGAGGCACTCGGTTTCATGCGCTTATCAAGGTGGTGATTCCCAGTTCCATCCCTGCGATCATCAGTAATATGAAAGTGAATATCGGACTTTGCCTGGTGGGTGTGATTATCGGTGAATTCCTGGCAGCAAGGGAAGGGCTGGGGTATCTGATTATCTACTCTAGCCAGGTCTTCAAGATGGATTGGCTGCTGATGTCGATCTGCCTGCTGTGCATCATGGCAATGACATTGTATGCTTTCATTAATGCACTTGAAAAATGGTGTTCCAAAAGATTTTAACAGTCAAAAAGGAGATGCTTCATACGCACCTCCTGCTACATAACTTTAATTATACCTATCCATATCTTTCAGTTATTCATATCTTTACGACTCCATTTTCCTACAATCCATAAATTTGTTTTAACTTATCTGCCCCATTTCACATTTCTTTATATCCTCGACCCATATACTTCTCTTCTATATTGATTGACTCTCTTGTTTTAACTTCTCAATATATGCCATAATTACGTTTATATCTTCCTCTCCATCCAAGTCACGCACAGCCTTCATCATATAGTAAGAAAAATCCTGATCGTCCCTCATCTGTCTGTGGCTGAACAGATCAATCATCTTCTGTATCTCTTCGTCATATCCCTCTGTCTCATCCTGCAGTTCATAGAATACCTCCAACCTCTTCATATAATAAGAATCCCTCACGAGAGTTCCCCTGGTCTCATACTGAACCCTGACAGATTCCAGATAAGGCAAAAGCCATTGCTCTATTGGAAGGATTCCCTTCTTTCCTGCCAGCAGATATGTTTCCTGGTCATAGTCATAAGTTTCCCAGGCTTTCTCACGGGTCCACTCTGCTCTGGAAGGGTTCTCATGGATCCTCTTCGCCATGTATTCACGATATGTCCTGGTTTCAGAGAGCAGACGCTCAAGCCATAGCACTTCCCCGGTCACTTTCAGCGCCCTTAGGCACAGATCTGCACAATGTCCCATGATAGACATCCAATCCGTTTCTCCACTCTCGCCAAGAGATGGAAGTGTCTCTCGTTTTTCCCGAAGCAGCACATAGAACTCCCATTGTTCTTCGGATACGTATGTATCTGGCACATCTTCATTCATCTGACACAGCGCAGTCAGCACATAATTTCCCAGGCTCTCAGCCCTTCGGTTCTCTCCTTTTTTCCAAAGAACCTTAGAACAGCACCGCACATAAGATATATTTGTCTCACGCAGTTTACGAATCTCCTGCGACTCTTCTTTTGCTTTCTTCATGATCTGTATCCTATCATACAGCGTATCTGAAAGTTCCTGAAGCTTATCCATGAGTTCTTTTCCGGAAACCATCTCATCCTTGCACATTCCCTGGAATTCTGTCCGAAGCGTTTCTTCCTGTTCTTCCAGATATTGCATTCTCCTGCTGTCTCTTGCTTCCTCATTGACTAACAGAATATCTTCTAATTCTTCCGGAATTGCCCACGCTTTCGCCTGATAATACTCTGCTAATGCCTGTGCCTGCCGAAGCAGAAGCGGACGGCGTGAAGCATTTTGATCCGTCGTGTAATTTTCTAATATCAGGTGGTACTCATGGATCACTTCCAGAAGAAGTTTCTGGTCATCCGTAATCTTCGCCCTCAACTCCTGCATCTTAAGCATCTCAAAATATCTCTGCATTACCTTCTCATATCTTTGATTGCCCGCCCAGGAATCGCTCACATCCAGGTTGCCGGAAGACTGTTTCAATACGAGTGCGGATTGCTTCTCTTCATTCCAGGAATCTCTTGCACTCTTCAGGATTTGGGCAGACCGCGCGTCATCACCAAGAGCGTGATAGAGCCTTCCTACTATGCCCATATATCTTTCACGTACCATCGCATCCGTCTCCGGCAGTTCTTCCCACCTGCCTTCCTGCGCTGCTATCATTTCCTGTGCTGACTTGCAGCACGTAATCACCTGTTGCTCCTGCTTCTCCTGCAGATAAATCTGAGCCAACATCAGATACAGATTTGCAGACGTTCTGCGCCATTCCTCCCTCAGCTTGTTCTCCTCGATCCATTCATTTGAAATCTGTCTCAGGATTTGCAGGCATACACCCGCATTCTCTATGACCTTCTGCCATCTGTCCCACCGCAGATATATTTCTAAAGCATCCATATAGTAAGAAACTGCAACCCAACATCCACCATATGTCAGTTCTTCCAGCAGTTCACTCTGACATTCTGTGAGTTTACCACACCAGATAATTGCCTTTTCTTCCTCCTGGTGCATATCATAATAAAGTGCCCCGATTCTATATACCCGGCGAAGTTCCCGATTCAAAGCATTTTTCCCCTCCGGCTCATACAATTCATAGCATCCTGCTTCCAGTCTTCTCAAGTCATCTTCCATCTGATTTTCGAAAAACTCTGGCTCTTTAAAACGATATGCCCACTTTTCTTCTTTCCAGAACCAGATATCTCTTCTGACTCTCCTTGCAACTCTCATATGCCGCGCATATAATGCCCAGGACAAAAGATATGAATAATTCGAATCTTCTGCTGTCCGATCCTTAAGCAATCCGTCATAAAGTTCTATCGCCTGGGTGTAATAGAATACAATTCTCTCAGCGTGATCATATCCTCTCTCTATCTCAGGATATCTCTCTATATCTTCCAGAATCTTTCCCAATGAATAATTGGTATAAGCCAGGAAATCACGAACAACCTCCGATTCATACATCGTATCTAAACGTGTCCATATCTTAAGTTCCTGCTCCTTGTATTTCTCCTTAAAATTAATCTTGACAGCCTGACTCCGACATCCTAATACATTCGCATACTGCATCCCCTCTGCCAGTGAAGGAAGCAGTTTCATCCGAAGTTCATAATATGACATCAACTGTTTCGTTAGTTCTACGACCTCCTGATACCGCTTTAATTTCAGATATCTTCTGACAAGAATTACCTGCTGTCCTCTAAGCGTTTCATAAACCTTTATACGGATTGGCGATAATTTTTCAAGTCCTTCTCTCTCCAGGCGGTTCATATTGATATTTAACAATGTTTGCAGAGCGCCTAAATTACTCGATTGATCCTCTTCTTTGCTTTCCTTCAGTTTCTCCCAGAAGAAAAGAACACACTGCATCTCATCTATCTCATACTCTTTCTTATCCAATCCAAGTTTTTTTATACTGAACTCCAATCGAATATATCGCTTTTTCAGTTCCTCCCACAGCGACTTTCTGGAAGAATCCTGCATGACTTCCAGAAGATTACAGTAATATGCATCTATCTCCTCTTTGCCAGGACACTCTATCGCATCAAATGCCTGTACCATCTCATGCCATTTCTGTAGATACTGTTCAGAATCCATTCCATAATTCAAGAAGACCAGCCCGGATAACCGCTGCCAGAACCGTGCCGCAGCAGACAGTGGCTCCGCCTTGGCGAATGTCCCATAGAATCCCTGCCACAATCCTGTTTCCCGCCAGATCATATCCGTATCTGACAGGAGGATCTTCGACAGGAGTTCTATATAAGCGTCTTTCTCAAGTTCCGGCGATTCCAGTACCTCTGCAAATACTCTCTGTCCATCCTGGGTCAGCAATTTGTAACATTCTAAGATAAGTACTCTCTTATCAAATGTCTGATCCTTCAGTATTCCTGTGATACACTGGTTAAGCCGCAGGATATCCCTCGCCCTTATCGCATAAAAAAACGCCTGATCCAGTTCTTTATTCTCAAGTTTCTGCACGCAAAGCATCTTCGCAAAACGGCAGATCTCATCCCTGCTCATGATCTGAAGCAGACTCTCCCGAAGCATTCTATGACGGAAGTCCCAGCGTCCTTCCCGGTCTTCTCCAAAGGAATCATACAGATAACAGAAGAAACGTTCCAGGAACACCGGAAGGAATATCCTGCCTTCCCGCCCGATCATCGCTTCTATCTCCGCCAGTTTAAGACCTCCTTCTGAGACTGCAAGGAGTTTTATAATCTCCATAGGATCTGCCTGTTCATTTACACTCTCAACGCCCTCATACATAAGGCGCAGTTTCTCCGCCGCTTCCTCCAGCATGGAGATGGTTAACGCTGAAACTTCTTCCGGCATAACCTCAATCTCTTTTCTCATGAACCGGGAGATTCCTTCCATCCCCGGTGCCAGACGCTCCGCCTCTTCAAAATCCGCCTTACTCATCATGAATAATTTCTGCATTACCAAAGACAGATAGTAAGGATTCGTGCACCCTCTCTTCTTCCGGATCTCTGCTACCACTTTCGCATCCACGTGTTTCCCTCTATGCGCAGCGTGTATCTGTACAAAAGCATTGATCTCTGTATTTCGGAAAGGCTCCATTGGTCTTGCTCCGAAATATTCCGACAGTCTTTCACTTCGCATCTCATAATATTCCGGCAGCGAACTTACCCCGATTGCAAAGGTATGCCCCTCCACCTTCTCCCGGATCACTGCATCTGCAAGAATCATCAGAATCTCAGAGATATCCTCTTCCATCTCATCAACTGCATCTATCAGAATCAACCGGTCTGCATCTCTCTCGGACCTCAATGCACGGTCAATATAGAACAATTTCTGTCTTCGCGTCAGACCATTCGTGTCAGGGATCTCTGATCCAGCCTGGGGAAACTCCATTTTCAACCAGTATAACAGCGTATCCAGAAGCACTTCCGTCTTCCCACAGTTTTCATTTCCGCAATAATAGAGAAATACATGGACTCCAATCTTTCTTGCTGAAGCTGCAATACTTGCCATATATGCGCTCTTTCCACTCCCACTCTCACCAGTGATCCATCCGCCGCTTCTTCCATTTAAAAGTGCTGCTCCTTTCTCCTGCTCTTTTTGTCTTGCCACGTAGGATCAAAGATACATGGAAGATGTAAGCACCGCATCCTGTAAGATACGCTCCTCCATTGTCTGCTTCTGCTCTCCAAACTGACTCTTCAGCATCTCCCAGAGAGCATTCTCCAATCCATCCCTGAATTCCTTCAGATTCCCCGCCTGTCCGGCTTCATCATCCCATACCGGATGATATTCCATAATATGTGCTTTAGGATTCGCAAGTATCTTCTCTTTTAATGCTTCAAGTTTCGTTCTGTGCTTCTCGCTTTCCACCTCATACAATGCCCGGTATTCTTCCGGAACAGTAGCATTAAAAGAAGAATCACGAAAACAGAATATACACTGCTTCAGGTTTTCCTCTTTCATGGCTCCATACAGAATCTCCATCTGTGTAATACTAATCTCTTCCTGGCACCACATCTCAAGTCTTGCATCGTGGCTCTGTTCGATCAGCGCTCTGTCCGGAATCCATCCATAACGCTCGCCAACGAGAACCACCATATATGGCTTACAGCGGTCAATCGCATCAATGCAGCTTTCTATGACATGTTTTCCGCTGTCTTCCTCGGACATACGGCTGGTATCTACGCCCCAGCGTAGGTCCAGTTCCTGAACATCCTCTCCGTATTCTTTCAGACGTCTCCTAAGTGCCGGGAACACCTCCTGATGCAGAACATCCCGTTCTGCCTGCATATCTTTAAATGTACTGGAAATAAAAAAAGATTTCATAATCCCCCTCCTGTTATCTCTTTTTTCTCTTTTCTTACATCTTCTCAATCTTATTCCTGAGTTTCAGCATCTTACGGTCTAATGCGGCAATCTCCTCGGAATATCCCTTCAGTTCCTTACTCACTTCTTCTGCGCCAGATACATCCTTCTTATAGATCAACTGATAATCCAATACAGACCAAAAATCCATCGCAACCGTCCGAATCTGAATCTCAACTCTCTTAACCTCCGGCTGTTCACTGATGCCGATTGGAACCTCAACGATCAGATGCAGGCTCATATAACCGTTCTTCTTGGATCTCTCAATATAATCCTTCATCTTAATAACTTTGATATCGCTCTGTTTTTTCAGCATGTTGGCTACTTTATAGACATCATCTAAGAACAGACAGATAATTCTAACTCCCATCAAATCATTCAGTTTCTCCTGCGCCGTTGCAAAATCCCGGTCATAACCCTTGCGCTCCAGTTTTGCGTGAATACTCTCCGGCTCCTTCATACGACTGAGCACAGTTCGAATCACCTCTCTGCCAGATTTCTCCGATAACTGCTCGTTAATGATCTTAATCTTTGCCTCTAATATCCCTACGATATATTTGAATTGCAGGTCGTATCTTGCCTTCTCCATATCCTCGGCAATCTTCTGAATCTCCTGCATTGCTTCCTTTTTAACTTCCTTTTTAATCTTTCTTCGCCTCCAGTCAATACATACTGTCTTCTTATTATATCTTAAAACCTAAGCATCGGCTATCAAACTTTGATAAAACTTTCGTTAAATATAAAAAAGTTCTTGCAAATATTCGGAAATTCGCTATAATAATATTTGTGACTGCGAGATAGACGCTGTCATATGCTGGAATAGCTCAGTCGGTAGAGCACTTCACTCGTAATGAAGGGGTCGTCGGTTCAAGTCCGATTTCCAGCTTGATATAAAATCAGCGCAAACCTGTTCGGGTTTGCGCTTTTTATATGTCCATCATTCATGCAGCCTGCGTATAATCTTGAATACAATCTCACTCTCCGTTACCAGCGGCTTCTTATGCGAAAAGAAGATGATTCCATCCGTAGGCGATACCACCTGACGGATTACCTCTCCTTCATACGGATCAAGAATCTCTCCCAGCACTTCCCCCATATGCACTTCTTCGCCCGGGCATTTTAATCTGCGGAAGATTCCTGCCGCATCCGTCTTTACAATTGTCAATTCTTCTTCATCAATAATACTTGCGATATAGCCGCTGTGGCTGTTATACCGCAAGATCCCCATCCGCGTAAGGAACCGAAGCACCGCCGATACCGCCTGTCTTGCAGATACTTCATCCACTACATCCGTCTCACTGGTGTACACAGAGAATGCATTGGTCTCCCACACCTGCCAGTTATAGTTCAACGTCGTTGTATCGATCGGTCTTGGCTTTCTGACTACCACATAGGGTAATCCGAACAGGTTCGCAAGACTGGTATTCTGATACCCGGTCTCCATCATACGCACATGAGGCACGAAATCTCCCGGCAGATAGAAACTTGCAAACTGAATGCCATAATTATAGTTTTTCACACAATCGAACACGCCTGCCGCAATCCGCTGTGTCGTCTCTCCCTTATCATAACCGGGGAACATCCGGTTCACATCGGTATTATCCACCGCCCAGAATCGCTTCCCGATATTCATGGAATGATGGTTCACAGAAGGAATCACCATAATCTCATTGTCAGATACGATTGCACCGTGCTGCTCCAGTTCTTTTAACTTCTTAATTAACTGAGAACATACATATAACTGCTGCACCTCATTTCCCCTGATAGAACCTACGATACACGCAGACTTTTTCCCGCTCCCGAAGCGGTAGCCCGTAATATCCAGGCTCTCCCTATAAGGAGAGTCCAGTCTATATATTACTTCTTTCTTCATTGCTCCTGCACACCTCCCAGAATTCTATTCAGCAGTGAACCACTGTATACAATTGGATACTCTCTTCTTGTAAATACTTTTCCGGCAATCGGCGCTTTTACTTCCTCCATAATGTTTCCCGTCATAGGATCCACAATCCTTCCGATAATATCTCCTTCATCTACATCATCAAATATCCGTGCTTTCGGAAGATAGATACCTGGATGGTCAGCATTCACGAAACCAATCTCCCGGTCAGAAGATACGATTGGCGTTCTGACTTCCCCGACTGGTCCCGCCCAGATTCCCATTTCTTTCATCAGGTTCAGGATGCCTTCTACCAATTGACATCCATAACTCTCTGTAATCCGCATTCCTACTCCCATCTCTACTACCAGAGTCGGAACACCGATCATATTCAGACTATACGCCAGCGTTGATTCCAGCACCGTTGCCGATGCATGAACCCATACGAAATCAACATTGATCATCTTAGCATAAGGCACAAGCCTCTCGGCCGTCTCTTCGTTAATCCGCACCTGCGGCATCTCCTCAAGATAGATATTGCTTGCATGAATATCCACGCACATATCTGCCCCTGCCAGATCATCCATAAGCTGGCGCACAATCGTCTCCATCATAGGGCCGTCTTCGCTTCCCGGGAAGATCCGGTTCATATCCAAGTCGAACATAGGAATTCCCCGGGTAATTGAGTCAATTCCCAGGGGATTGAAAGCCGGATAGATATCCACGATTCCTTGTAAATATTCCGGATGCTCCTGTATTCTTCGGTTTAACTCATAACATACAAACTGCCCTTCTAATTCATCTCCGTGCGTCCCTGTTACAATTCCAATTCTCTTAAGTTCCTTTCCCAGTTCTTCGGGCATCAGGCGGTTCTTCCTGATTACCAGATGCTCGTCCACTGGAAGTCCCATAGACACAACTGTCTCTACCATCTATATTTCCTCCACATTCGCATAGATTGTCTGTGTCTGTCTTGCCTGTCCCAGGAACAGACCTTTATCCAGTACACAGTCCCCATAATCTCTTCCATGGGCTAATTTGATATAATAATCGTCTACATGCAGATGATTCGTCGGGTCAAGACCATACCAGCCTTCCCCTGTATAGATCTCTACCCAGGCATGGGTATAGCCTTCACCGATCATAAGTCCATTCACATATCTTGCCGGAATCCCTTTCATCCGGCACAGTGTGATCATAATATGCGCATAATCCTGACAGACGCCCATACGCTTCTTCCATGCCTCTCCGGCTGTGGTATGGATATCCGTACTGCCGGAAACATACTTGAAATCCCGGTATAGCGCATCCATGATCTGGATTGCATTTCCAAGATTGTCCCCCGCCGTAAGGGTCAGGGATTCTCCATATTCTATCAGTTCCTCCGTGGGTTCTGTATACCTGGTCGGATACTTATACATCGGGTGCAGAGATTCCGGCTGTACCTGCATCCCCTTCACCCTGGCAATCCCCTCTACTTCATATGAGAACTTCATATGATTCGCCATATAATGTCCTACATACTTATGATTCCCGAATCCATCGATCACCTCATCCAGACTGTCTGCAGGGCTTACATATCTGCTCGTAATCTGTATATCCTGTACATCATTCGACGCCGGCACGCAGCGCAGCGCAAAATAATGGTCACATACAGGCTGGTCGAATTTAAGTTCCATCCTGTATGTGAACTGTAATGACTTCATGTTATCTCACCTCAATAATATTTCCTAGATAATCAAGAAGTTCTGCATCCTTGCCTTCTGCCTGTTCAGGACAATGAATCTTTGCATCAATCATGTCCTTCAGTTTCTCAAGTTTGGCAGCATCATAGTACATCTGCGTCTTATGCAGACGATTCAGCAATTTTCTGAATTCCTTCTCGATATCTTTAGTATGATACTCCAAACGTATATATAAGTCCAGCCTTTCTATATATTTCCCGCATTTCATAATATTCCGGCAGTCTTCATCTTCTACATAATCATCCACACAACCCCAGAATGCCAACAGATAATCAATCACAGACTGGAGTTCCAGAAGCGGAGAAGCATGATTATCAGATTCAAATACATCCAGTGCCATCTGCATATAACTAAGCACATTACTGCTTAACTCATCTCTAAGGACGATTGCATTGTCAAATGCTCTGCTCATGTTCGAATACAGGGAATCCGGATTATCCTTCCCATACAGATACTCCTCCGCAAACTGACTGTTTGATGTATAGATATCCGGAATATTCAGTCTCTTACAGTAATATGTATAACTCCCCTCCGGCGCTTCGATCATATCATCAAAGATACGGTAGAATTTCCTTAACGTTGTATATACCCGCTCCGTATACCTGCCAAGCCAGTATAAATGATCTAATTTTTCTATTGAGATAGCACCCATGTGTCTTTAAATCCTCCTCCCTGTGATGAATTGACTACAAATGAATCCGGATTCCTTGAGAATCTTGTAAGACCACTTGGCCATACTTTCGTTGTCTCTCCGGATAATACGAACGCTCTAAGGTCCGCTTTTCTGGCAACCTTTTCATCGCCTTCTACAATATACAGATCCTGAAAATCTATGACTTCCTGCGCGATGAATCTTCTAGATTCGCGTGTAACCAGTTCTTTCATATCTTCCAGTTTCTCCTTCGATAATTCATTGCCGAATATGACTCCATAACCGCCTGCTTCCGCAACATCCTTGATGACCAACTTATGAATATTCTCAAGCACGTATTTCCGGTCCTCTTCATAATATGGCAGATAAGTAGGCGCATTCCTAAGCACCGGCTCCTGATCCAGATAATACCGTATCATCTTTGGCACAAAATAATAGATTCCCTTATCATCAGCAATACCATTGCCCGGCGCATTGACAATTGCAACATTGCCGGAACGGTAGACATCCATAATATTCGGCACACCAATCAGCGATTCCGGATTAAATGTCATCGGGTCAAGATATTCATCTGATATTCTTCTGTAAATTACTCCCACCTTTTGTTTTCCACCGCGGTAATCTCTATAGTACAGATGATTCTTCTCTACGAATAGATCGCTGCACATCGCCAGCACGCTTCCCGTCCTCTCCGCCAGATAAGAATGCTCGAAATACGCTGCATTGTATCTTCCAGGTGTCATGATCACCCGGATGCCTCCTGTATTAACATATTCCATCGTGTCTGTCAGCATCTTGGCATAATTCCGGTTATCTATGATCGGATTCTTCCGAAAGGTATCCGGTGCCACACGCCGTTCCAGTTCTCTTGCAATCAAAGGATAGGATGCCCCGGAAGGTATCCGAAGATTATCCTCCAGGATATACCAGTTTCCATCTTTTCCCTGTACCAGATCGATTCCTGAGATATGGCTGTAGATATCCTTCGGAGGACAGGCGCCCTCACATTCCGCCAGATATCCCGATGAAGAGAATACAAACTCTTCAGGGATCACTCCGTCTTTGATAATCTTCTTCTCACCATACACGTCCTTAAGGAACAGATTCAGCGCATCCACTCTCTGAATCAATCCCCTCTCCAACAGAGCAAAATCATCTTTTGATATCACTCTTGGTATTGCATCAAACGGAAATAACTGTTCATGGAATGTCTGATTCTTATAGATTCCGAATTTCACTCCATATCTTGCCAGCAATCGGTTAATGCCGTCTACATGATTTACTAACTGTTCCATATTCATCACCTTCCCGGAAACAAAAAGATGTCCGTCCCATAATACTGCTGATCATGAGAAAGACATCCTCGTCCTATCATATTTATATCACCAGGAATCACAAAAAATACCCAGCATATTGAAACGAATGTGCTTCGCACATTCTCGCGCCGAAGCGCGGTTGCGTTAGCAACCATTTTCCACTTGCGCATAGTGCGCATCCTCCCGGAGGGGTTTGTTGTATAGGGAACGAAGTTTCCTATACAACAAAAGAGACCTCGAATTACTTCGGGCCTCTTCGCTTACTATTATCTTACTTGAATATATGGCATTTGTCAAACATTTTCGACATGATGCACCGTCATCTGCGGATATGGTATCGCAATACCCTCTTCGTCAAACGTCAGTTTGATCGTCTCCAGAAGTCTCCATCTGGTAGGCCAGAATTCCTCATTGCTCACCCACGCTCTTGCTCCAAGGATAACTGCGCTGTCTGCCAGTTCATCTACAAACACATTGATCTCATCATCTTTCTTAACACATGCATCTCTTCGCAGAATCTCCTCAACCAGTGCTTTTGCTTTCCTTAGATCTACCTCATATGCGATCGACACTCTCAGATCCAGCCTTCTCTCTGCCTTAGCCGTAGCATTCGTCAGACTGCTGTTCGTCAACATACCATTCGGTATGACGATCGTCTTATTGTCAATCGTACTCAACTTCGTATAGAAAATCTGAATCTCTTTAACTGTTCCTTCATTCTTATTCGTATCCTCGATAATGTAGTCTCCTACCTCGAAAGGCTTCAGAAGCAGAATCAATACACCGCCTGCAAAATTAGACAGACTCCCCTGCAGCGCAAGACCAATTGCCACACCACCGGAAGCCAGAAGCGCTGCTACCGAAGTCGTATCTATTCCTAACTTCGCCGCAATACTGAAAATCAGCAGGCAATACAATCCCGCCCTTAAGAAAGAATCTACGAACTGTTCCACTCCCTTATCCGCTTTAGAACGTTCTAAAGACCGGCGCACAATCTTTCGAATCCACTGAATGACCAATCTTCCTATAAAAAACACAACCAATGCAATCAGAACTTTAATCCCAAATGCAATCAGTGAAGGAATACTGTCCTGAAGATATTGTGCAAAACGATTCATCTCTTCGACCGTATCCTGTGTAACTTCTACTACTTCATTCGTTGTCTCTGCTGTCATACTCATCCTCCTGTTATTTCAAAGCAAGGAATGCACTAAGGTTCCCTCTTTTGGTCCCTGTACTTCTGTGCGAGAACAGAATCTCTGGATTACAATGGGTACAAAGATTGGTAACCGCAATATTCTCCTTTTGGATTCCCGCCTCCATAAGCACTGCCTGATTCGCTTTCCAGAGATCCAGCTGGTATTTGCCATTCTCCTTCTTATAGAATAATTCCGGCCACAGTGATTCTGCAAATTTTGCTTTGAATTCCTGAATCACATCTTCACTGACTTCATAGCAATCCTGACAGATAGAAGGTCCTATCGCAGCAATGATCTGCCCCGGATCAGTGCCATACTGTCTCTGCATTGTTTCTACCGTAATCTTCCCCATCTTATTCACGGTGCCTCTCCATCCGGAATGGCTAAGTCCGATTGCTTTATGAATCGGATCAACCAAAAATAGTGGGACACAATCTGCATAGAATGTCACAAGACAGATTCCCGGTACATTGGTCACCATTCCATCCGTCTCCATAAAACGGCTTCCCCTATCCTTTTCTTCTACCACCGCAACATTGGTCGTATGTGTCTGATGGGTATAAGTCAGATCAGCCACTTCCACTCCTATTGCAGATGCAATCCTCCGCCGGTTCTCTTCTACTGCCTTCGGATCATCTCCTCTGGTCGTACTGATATTCATTGTGGCACAATATCCTGTACTGACGCCTCCAAGCCTTGTTGAAAACCCATGTTTTACTACACCTGTATTCTCAAGCATGGGATAAGAAAGATATGGCACCCCATTCACTTCTTTCTCATCAAATATATGCTCATTATTCTTATATTTTAATCCCAGATTCATTCTGATTCTCCTTTATCCTCCATGGTATGCAGCCGTATTCGCTTTCTGCCGGAAGATGAGTTATGCTATCCGCCAATATAATCAAACGCATTCTGATATACAGTAATCTGCTCCCCTTCTATGCTCACCACATCAAAACGGCATTCTGCATCCGTAAGTCCATGAGTCGTCAGATAATACAGCGCACACTTAGAAATCACACGCTGCTTCTTATAATCCACCGCCTCTGCCGGATGTCCACTCTCCGATCCGGAGCGGTATTTTACTTCGCAGAAGACCAGACACCCGCCATCTCTGGCAATCATATCTATCTCACCCACTTTGCAGCGGTAATTATATTCCAGGATCTCATATCCCTTTTCCTTCAGATGCTCTCCTGCTTTTCTTTCGTACTGCGTACCTATTTCCCGCCTGTTCTTACTATATCCGCATCTACTCATTATCTATACAATCCTATATTTCTATGCTTTTACTATTTTATATAAAATTCCGGATAAATGTCCTTCTATGAATCGGAGAAGGTCCTAATTCCTTCAATCCCGCAATATGCGCCTTCGTCCCATAGCCCTTATTGCTTGCAAAGTCATACCCCGGAATCACCTGATCATACTCTGCCATCATGCGGTCCCTGGTCACCTTCGCAATAATACTGGCCGCAGCAATAGACACGCTCTTGGCATCCCCTTTGATGATCGGCACCTGCGGGATATCAACTTCCGGTATCGTAACCGCATCATTCAAAAGTATATCCGGACGCACCTTCAGATTCGCAATCGCCTGGCGCATCGCCTCATAAGTTGCCTGCAGGATATTGATCTCATCAATACGCGCCGGACTTACCATACCAATCCCCGTAGCAATTGCCTTCTCCATGATCTCATCATATAATGCTTCCCTTTTCTTCTCCGACAATTTCTTAGAATCGTTAAGATAAAGAATCGGATTGTCTTTAGGCAGGATAACCGCTCCTGCCACAACCGGCCCCGCAAGCGGTCCCCTGCCTACTTCATCAATTCCACATATATACTGGCACATATCATATTCTTTTTCATAAACGCACATAGCCTCAATACGTGCCATCTCTTTTTCCAGTTTTTCCTTCTGCTTTCGAAGTCTCTCTTCTTCCCGCTTATTCATGCTTGATCACTCCCATTTCATCAAATGGATAGATCCGTACCCACGCTCTTCCAATCAGATCATCTCTTTTCAGGACACCTACACTTCCATCACGGCTGTCCGAACTGTGATTCCGGTTATCGCCTAATACAAAGTACTCATCTGCTCCCAATGCGATCGGTGTCTCTGCAATTCCGGGAGATTCCATTACCTCCGCACCATAAATATCGCTGGACAATAATTCACCATTTATATACACATAACCGCCTACAACCTGAACAGTCTCCCCAGGCATACCGATAATACGCTTGATATAATAGGTATTCTCCTCATATTTATAAGGGAATACAATAATGTCATATCTCTTCGGTTCTTTAAAATGATATGTCAGTTTATCTACGATCAGATTATCTCCATCACTTAATGTCATCTCCATAGAAGAGCCGCTGACCCTCGTTCTCTGTCCTACGAACGTGATAATCAGCCATGTCAGCACTATAATAATCAATATGTATAGAAGCCATCCTCCCAATGAGTAAAGGATGCCTCTTTCTTCCTCGTCATTTTTCCTGTTTCTTGCCATCTTCTGCAATCCCCTTTCTGTGTCCCCTATTAGATTCTAGCACACTTACTGCGGATATTCCAGTGTCAGTCTTCCCAGTCTTCCATTACGGAAATCATCCAGCAAAAGGATTGCGGCTTTCTCTGTATCCAATTCATTCCCTTTGAGCAGACAATGCCTGCTCTCTGCGATCTGCCCAAGCATTACATAGGCGTCTGCCGCTGGCTCTACCTGGTACTTTCCTTCCAGCACGCCCGGATAATATTCATTCAAAAACTGAATCAGTTCTGCCGCCAGTTCCTCTGTGTTCAAAATCTCATCTTTAATAGAACCGATGAATGCCAGCCGAAGCCCTACACTCTGGTCTTCGAACTTTGGCCAGAGGATTCCCGGCGTATCTAAGAGTTCCACCTGCTTATTCAGACGGATCCACTGCTTGCCTTTTGTAACGCCTGGCTTATTCCCCGTCTTGGCACATGCTTTTCCTGCAAGAGAATTAATGAACGTAGATTTTCCAACGTTCGGAATCCCTACTACCATTGCACGAACCGGGCGGTTCAGGATTCCTCTTTTTCTGTCTCTTTCTATCTTCTCTTTACACGCTTCCTGAATCACACTATGGATCGACTTCATTCCACCGCCTTTTTTGGAATTCACTTTTACTACTGAGAATCCTTTGGCACGGAAATATTCTGCCCATGCATCATTCCATCTATCCTCCGCAAGGTCTGCCTTATTCAAAAGAATCAGTCTCGCCTTGTTCTTTCCCAATTCATCTATATCCGGATTCCGGCTGCTGATTGGCACCCTTGCATCGACCAGTTCGATGACAAGATCAATTAACTTCATATTCTCCTGCATCATACGTTTTGCCTTCGTCATATGACCCGGATACCATTGAAAATGCATATTACTTCTCCTTATCTGCTTACTTTACAAATCCAAAATCTTTCTTCGGGGATAGGATCAGCCACGCTTTTCCATAGATATATTCCCGCTTCACATTGCCCACATCCGCATTACGGCTGTCTTCACTGCTCTTACGGTTATCCCCCAGTACAAAATACTCATCCCCGGCAAGTTGTATCTTCTCAGTTACGATGCCCACATCATCAATATCAGTTGTCGCATAGTCTTCATCCAGTTTCTCTCCGTCAATATAGATCCGGTTCTCTATGATCTCAACCGACTCTCCCGGAAGTCCAACGATCCGCTTAATATAATAATGGGCATTCTCATTCCCTTTTGGCTTAAATACAATAATATCTCCCCGTTTCGGAGTCGTAGCATTGTATACGATTCGGTTCACCAGTACCACATCTCCATTGCTCAGGACTGGATTCATAGAATCTCCCACCGTGCTGACCTGCTGCCCAAAATACCATACGCCCACGAATGCCAGCAGGCAGGTCACGGCAATCTTGAATATCCACTTCCCGATGACAGCCAGATGTGCAAGGTTGATACGAATCTTCTTCTTTGGCTGCTTTATGATCGACTTTTTCGCCCGCCCAAGTTTTATTTTCTTACGTCTACGCTTCATATCTTCCCCTTCGGATGCTTAATAACAGAAAAAGGACAACATACAATATGTACTTGTCCTTTTCTCTTTGTCTCTTATTTTACTAATTCTTTTACCTTAGCTTTCTTACCAACGCGATCTCTCAAGTAGTAAAGTTTTGCTCTTCTTACTTTACCTCTTCTTACTACTTCAACCTTCTCAACGTTTGGTGAGTGCAGCGGCCATGTCTTCTCAACACCGATTCCGTTAGAAGACTTTCTAACTGTGAATGTTGCTCTTGCTCCGCCGCCCTGTTTCTTAAGGACTGTTCCTTCGAATACCTGTACTCTTTCACGGTTTCCTTCTTTGATCTTACCATATACTCTTACGGTATCTCCAACGTGGAACTCAGATACAGTTTCTTTCAACTGTGCTGCTTCAATGTTCTTAATGATATCGTTCATTATGTGTGACCTCCTTATTTAACTGGATGTTCTTAATACGCTTCTGTACCAGAGGACCATCTCTTCTCTTCACAACATGCTATAGTTTATCATATTTACTAAGGATTTGCAAGGATTTTCTATATAAATTCCAGCAGATTACTCCAATTCTTCTATGATCTTATCGGCTAATTCTTTCTCTGCTTTCGTCAACTCCGCTTTTTCCAATAGATCCGGTCTCATCTTTGCAGTCCGAATCACCGACTGCTCTCTTCTCCATTTCTCAATATTCGCATGATGACCAGACATCAGGACCTCCGGCACCCGTTTCTCATGCCACACTTCCGGACGGGAATACTGAGGATATTCCAGCAGATTGTCCTGAAAACTTTCGAACTCTGCAGATACATCATTATGAAGCACCCCAGGAACCAGCCTGGAGATAGCGTCTATCATGATCATAGCAGGAAGTTCGCCGCCCGTCAGGACATAATCTCCGATAGATACATAGTCTGTTACGATCTCCTCTAAAACACGCTCATCGATTCCTTCATAATGTCCGCATAGGAACACCAATTCTTCTTCCTTGGCGAATTCCTCCGCCATTCCCTGATTGAATGTCTTCCCCTGTGGCGAAAGATAGATGACTCTCGTTTTTCTGGCAGACCGCACTGCATCCTCACAATCGTTCTTCCGGCTATCCTCCTGCACATTCTCGTTACAACAATCACTCCGTCTTCTGGCAGCGATCTTCTCTTCTACTGCTTTATAAGTCTGATACACCGGCTCCGCCTGCATCAGCATCCCAGCTCCGCCGCCATATGGATAGTCATCCACACTATTATGCTTGTTAAATGCATAATCCCTGATATTAATCGCCTCAATGGAGAGCAATCCCTTGCTCATTGCCCGTCCAATAATACTTGTATCCAGACCCTGCATAACCATCTCCGGAAATAATGTCATAATGTAAAACTGCATATCCTTTGCTCCTACTATTATCTTTATTATCTATACTCTTTGGATCAGGAACATCCTACAGAAGCCCGTCCATCACATGAATCTTCATAAGCCTTCCCGGAATATCCACATCCAGGATACACTCCTTAATCGCCGGAACCAACACCTCTCCCGCCTGCGGATGCTCAATCACATACACGTCATTCGCCCCAGTCTCCATCACATCCTTAAGGACGCCAAAATCTTCTCCCTCATCCGTTAAGACCTTCATCCCGATCATATCGGCAATAAAGTATTCATCCTCCTCAAGTGGAACCGCATTCTCCCTTGTGACCAGAAGTGGACAGCGCTTATATCTCTCTATATCATTTATATTATCATATCCTTTGAACTTCAGTATTACAAACTGCTTGAAGAACTTCACGCGCTCTATCTCCAAAGGTATCGTCTCTTTCCCTGTATCTAAAACTACCTGCTTCAAATCCTCAAAGCGTGCGGCGTCATCTGTTGTTGGAAACACTTTTACTTCCCCACGGATTCCGTGTGTCTGGGTAATAACCCCTACCTGTAATAATTCTTCCATATAATTCTCCTTAAGATATGAATGGGGACAGACTACGGCAATCCGCGCCTGTCCCCAAATGAACGGGATACCTCCCATCCAAGTGAACTCATAATAATTACTAATCCATAATATCAACGATCACTTTTTTATCTTCTTTTGCAGCAGCTGCTTTTACAACTGAGCGGATTGCTTTGGCAATACGTCCCTGTTTTCCAATGACTTTTCCCATATCGGAATCTGCCACACGTACTTCCAGAACCATTGTCTTCTTATCTTCTCTCTCAGTTACCACAACACTGTCCGGATCGTCAACCAATGCCTTCGTAATAACCTCAACTAATTCTTTCATAATGCACCTCCAGGCCAAAGATTATTTTTCAATGCCTGCTGCTTTAAAGATCTTGCTTACTGCTTCTGTAGGCTGTGCACCATTACCTAACCATTTCTTAGCTGCTTCCTCATCAACTGTGATTGCGCTTGGATCGCAATTCGGATCATATGTTCCGATCTCATCGATGAATCTTCCATCTCTTGGGGATTTTGAATCAGCTACGATGATTCTATAGAAAGGAGCCTTTTTCTGTCCCATTCTTCTTAATCTGATTTTTACTGCCATTGCATTTCACCTCCATAAAATTGTATACATTATCTATATAACGCGCTTTGCGCGATATACCAACTCTTAGAACGGCAAACGGAACTTACCTTTTCTGCCGCCTTTTCCCATCATCTTCATCATCTTCTTCATCTCGCCAAACTGTTTCACCATTCGGTTGACTTCACTGATGTCTACACCGGAACCTTTGGCAATTCGATGCTTTCTTGATGGATTCAGGATATCTGGGTTACTTCTCTCTTCTGGCGTCATAGAGTAGATCATGGCTTCTATTCTTGCCAGATTCTTCTCTGCCTGGGATGTCTGTTCATCATCCAGACCTTTCATCTTACCCATGCCGCCAAGCCCCGGCATCATGCTCATAACACTGCCAAGACCGCCCATGTTCCTCATCTGCTTGATACTCTCTAAGTAATCATCAAAATCGAACTGGTTCTTCTTAAGTTTCTGAGTCATCTGCCTTGCCTTCTCTTCATCGATCTCGGCTTCTGCCTTCTCGATCAATGTCAGCACATCACCCATTCCAAGGATACGGGATGCCATTCTATCCGGATAGAACTGCTCCAGATCGGATAACTTCTCTCCCATACCTACATATAGTATCGGCTTTCCGGTCACGGCTTTTACGGACAATGCCGCACCGCCTCTTGTATCACCGTCAAGTTTCGTAACTATCACACCATCAACGCCAATCTTCTCATTGAAGTCCTTGGCTACATTCACCGCATCCTGACCTGTCATGGCATCAATTACCAGAATTGTCTGATGCACGGTTACCATCTCTTTAATCTCCTGAAGTTCTGCCATCATATCCTCATCAATATGAAGACGTCCGGCTGTATCCAAGATTACGATATTATTTCCATTCTTCTGTGCATGTTCGATTGCAGCCTTTGCAATATTCGCCGGCTTATGGTTCTCACCCATGGCAAATACTTCTACGCCCTGTTTCTCACCATTCACCTGTAACTGCTTGATTGCTGCCGGCCTGTACACATCACAAGCCACAAGCAGAGGATTCTTACCTTTTAACTTATATTTACCTGCTAATTTCGCAGTGGTGGTTGTCTTACCAGCACCCTGAAGACCTGCCATCATAATGACTGTCATGGCTTTCCCCGGCTGCAGCTGAATCTCGGTCGTCTCTGATCCCATCAGTTTGACCAGTTCTTCATTCACAATCTTGATCACCATCTGTCCGGGATTCAATCCGTTCATGACGTCTTGACCGATTGCTCTTTCCTGAACATTCTTAATGAAGTCTTTTACAACCTTGAAGTTAACGTCCGCTGCAAGCAGAGCACGCTTAATCTCTTTTAACGCCTCTTTTACATCTTCTTCCGTAAGACGTCCCTTGCTTTTCAAATTCTTGAATATGTTCTGAAGTTTTTCTGTCAAACTGTCAAATGCCATACTATAACTCCTCTATAATCTCATCGGATATCCTGCGGACATTGCCAATCAGTTCTTTTACATCCTGCTCTTCATAATCATCCAGCAAATCATTGATCGTCTTTACCTTCTCCTTGATCGCCAGAAATTTCTCAATAAGATGAAGTTTCTCTTCATAGCCTTTTAAGGTCTGATTGCACCGCTTGATCAGATCATGAACTCCCTGTCGGCTGATTCCTGCTTCTTTCGCAATCTCTCCAAGCGACAGATCTTCCAGTACGAATTGCTCATAGATCTCTTTCTGGTGTTCTGTTAGCAGTTCGCCATAAAAATCAAATAATAATGCCTGTTCCAGAATCTCATTCATGTTCATCACCTGTGCTATCATACAACAAAAGTTTTGGGGTGTCAAGTGTTTTTTCTTGACACCTTTTAATTTTTCCCTAATCTTTTTTAACCTGTGGATGCAGTTTTGAAAAGGCGGTCAATTCTAACACTTCTCCATCCTTGTATTTCGCCGCTTTCTTTCCTGTCGCAGGTTTCGCGCAATTTTAGTTTGATCTCTACATTGCGGGCATCGGGATATTTTGAGAGGAATAGTGCTGCTGCGCCTGATACGACGGGCGTTGCCATGGAGGTGCCACTTTTCTTTATATAGTAATTTTTACTTTTTCGATAGAGGCTGTTGCAGGACATTATCTGGTAACCCGGGGCTACGAGGTCTGGTTTTACGATGCATTGGGTGGTTGGTCCCATGCCTGAACAATTATATTTCATCGTCGGCTCATCCATTGCTCCTACCGTGATTACCTTTCTGCTATTACCTGGTACTGCAATGGTTCCCTCTCCCGGTCCGTAATTCCCGGCAGATACTACAACCACATAGCCTCTATCCCACAGATTCTCTACCGCCTGCACCAGCCTTTCTTCCTTCCCACGATCCAGATTCTGCTTTGCTCCTACGGAAATGTTCACAATCCGAACTCCATATTGTCTTCCATTCTTTCTGACCCATTCGATTCCTTCCAAGATCTGTTCGACCTCTCCTTCACCTTTTGCATCCAATACTTTCACAACAGCCAGTCTCGCTTCCGGAGCCATCCCACTATATAGTCCCTTCGACATCCTGCCATCGCCTGCAAGTATCCCGCCTACGTGAGTCCCATGTCCACTATCGTCATACATCCCCTGCCTGTGATTCACGCAATCCCAGAATGCCGTTACCCTGCCTGTGATATCAGGGTGCGCTGCCATACCTGTATCCAGTACTGCAACTGCAATGCCACATCCTCTGATGCCTTTCTTAAGTGTATCCTCACACCAATACCCGATCCTCTTCTTAACTCTATCCATAAATCCCCGATTCCTTTTTTATTAAAATATTCACCTCCCTTTCTTTTCGCTACTGGCTCCGCAATCTCTATCTATTGAGATAAGATATTCTTTTCCATAATTTACCCCACTTATAGTAGCTTATTACCACCTTTCAGTTGACGGTACAATTTCAAAATCTGCTACTTATTTCTTTTTCAAGAATTACTTTTATTCACTTTCCCACAGTAAATCAAACTTAAATCCAGTTAATTCATTTTCCATCACAGTATTCTGTCAATTTATAATAGAAATTTAACTTTCTTCCAAATATTTGAGAAATCCTTTAAAATCATGTGACACAATAAGCATTTCATCTATTGACATTCCAATAAAAGGCACCTGAATATACTGCCCCTCATTATCAATTCCATATGCCATATCTCCTCCATCACTCCCTATTAAAAAAACATTTGGCAAAAAAGTCTCAACCTCATACGCTGAATTTAAATCATTCAGGTCATCTTTCCTCCATAATATTAAATAATTATTATCGCCTATTAGTCCATTACCTCCATCTGTATAAGCCAAAAAATCAGAATAATCAAATATATGATTTTTTAATTTTTCATCAATTATTATCTGATTCTTAGAATCATTATTTCTATTAAATTTACTTGTCATTCTTAATATTTCTTCATTCATCATTTTTTACTTTTCTCCCTTAGAGGTTTATTCCAATATGTTGTATATTTGAATACCCCAAAAGTTCCTAATAATTTAGGTTCACGATTTAGTTTATTACCGTATTCATCTAAAATCTCTCTTAGAAAATGCCTTTCTATAGCACAGGTTTTATCTAAATCCAACATCCGCAAGCATGACACTGCAGCGTTTTTTATAACATGCAATTCCATACTTTAAGATATGCTCGATTCCTTCTTCGCACAGGGATTCCTCATACCGATTCCTCTCGATCTGTTCCAGGGCTTTCTTGCACCCTGCTTCCAGATTCCCATCCTCCGCATATTTCAGTTCGATCACAATACCCATCTCTTCGTCATCAATTTCCACGAGAATATCGCTGTACCCGTCTCCTGATTCCTTATTAGAGGAGATTCCCCAGGTATCCTGATATCCCAGAAGCCCTAGCAGGATGCCATGATAAAAATTTTCCTTCATCGGCTTCTGCACAAATGTATCCCTAATGCTAATGGTCTGTCTCAAATACTCCGCAAGCCGTTTCTCCACGCCTTCAGCATCCCCTTTTTTCAGAGCATTCCCAAAAGCCTTCCTTTCCGGTTTCCCTCTCTGGGTAAGATAGCCTGTGGTAAATAGGACACTCCATATATGATCAATGGAATTATACATATCTTTATAAGTCAATTCCTGATGGATTCCCTTCTTAATCACCTCTCCCGCAACGAGTTTTTCAATCTCACGTTTTGTCGTTCCATTATCCGCTTCCTGGATGAAACGTCTGACTGCATCATTACTGCTGGTATTGGACCAGTAGTTCCGAGGGTGCGCACCGCTGTCTGCGCAAAGTTTACTACAATGGCAGATCACATCCCAGGGACAGTACACCTCCACATTTCCAAACTGATATCCATCATACCATTCCTTAATGGTTTCATAATCCCGGGACAGGCCATAATACTCTAACAGTTCCTTTACTTCGCCATCTGTAAATCCAAAATATTCATCGAATTCCACATCCGCTGCAGATAACACCCGCAGATTATTCAGGCCGGTAAAGATACTCTCCTTGGAGATACGCATGCATCCGGTCTGCTTCTTCATTTACGGCTCTGACCCCATATCCCGCGCTGTTTCATAGGAATCCGCATTGATTCCTTTCAGAGATACCGAAATCACGGGGAATTTTCCCATATTTTCCCCAATTATCAAGCAGCTCCTTGATTAATCCTGTCTTGTCCACATAATAAAAGCCATCCCCTCGAATTTCTTCAAAACTCTCAATCCCGATTGGAAGTTTCTTTTTCCTGTCTTCCATCCAATTTTCACACTCCTTATTCCTATTCAGATTCATATCTTTTCATAAATTTATCTCAACCTATTCTCGTCTTTTCATCGCACATATTTCTTCTTATTATAACAGAAACCTCTTGCAAAACCTACTACTTCTTTTCGACAGACAGTCTTTCCACCTTCGCACTTGAACCACTTTTAATCTTCCTAACATATGCTCAAATCGCTCGGGATGCTTTTTTCTTATTTTCTCTAATCACTAATAGGTATGCCGTAAAATAACCGTTTCGTCAGTATAAGAGCCTCTCATATGCACCCCTGCCTAAATTTTATCATAAATAAAAGAACCTGCCTATCTCAAAGCAGATTCTCTGCCTTGTTCAGCGTATCAAGAAAGTTGTCTTTTGAGAACACCCATGATAGAATTAAGTGAAACATGGCAAAGATAAAAACACAACGTAAGGGTATCACAGACTCTTACAGAACCGGTAGGTAGTCCGGTCACACCATTTTGGTGTAAGTAGCCCTCCCTCCTTTGGGTCGTCCGTTCTTTGTCCAAACAAATTAAAGGAGGATTTGTCATGGACAAAATATCAGGCAGTTTGACAGTATTTTTTGAGGAACCATTCTGGATAGGCGTATTTGAACGAATATCTGAAGAAAAGTTATCTGTATGTAAGGTTACGTTTGGTGCGGAACCGAAAGACTACGAGATATATGATTTTATTCTGAAAAATTACGATCGGCTGAATTTTAGTCCGGCTGTGGCAACTGATGTAAAAGAGGCAAGTCGCAATCCGAAACGGATACAGAGAGAAGTTCGGAAACAGGTGCAAAATACTGGAATAGGCACAAAATCACAACAGGCTTTGAAATTACAGCAGGAGCAGTTGAAAACTGAACGTAAAATCGCGAGCCGGGAACAACGGGAAGCAGAGAAACAACGGCAGTTTGAACTGAAACAGCAAAAGAAAAAGGCGAAACATAAGGGGCATTAGCCCCTGTGTTTCATGTCTGCGAATCGCAAATTACGGGAAAAATAATACAACATTATCAGTCCGCTATTAGTGAATATCTGGATGTAATTGTCAATGGCAGAAAACACACCCCGCCAGGAATCCTCCCCGTTCATGAAGAGTCACACCTAAGAATGTCAGGCAGAGAGTCGGATATGAACTGCCATACTCCCCCTCTCTGCCGTACATCTTACGAATGACTCTTCAAGAACTAAATTCACATTGATTTCTTCCCCATTTTGTCGTAAGATAATTATTGTTCTACATCCATTTATAATAAGGGGAGGATATAATGGAGAACAAGAATTACTACGAGATATTAGGGGTATCTATGAAAGCAACTCCGGATGAGATTACCGCTGCCAAGAACACTCTTGCCAAGCAATACCATCCGGATGCCAATATGAAGAACGGCATTGACACCACCGCACAGATGCAGGAGATTCTGGAAGCATATCGCATCCTGTCCGATCCTGCCAAACGTGCAGAATATGACCGGGACATTTCCGGCAGGAAATCAGTCATGCAGACTTTCGATCTACATAATATGGAAGAAACAGATGACGACACCGCCCCTGCCTTCGTTACATACTGGAAGACCGCCAATGCCCTGTACGACATCATACTGGAAGCTGATACGCTGTTTAAAGAAAAGAATCGATCAAGCAGATTAACCCAGTTATCCATGCAGGCGATCAAGTATGTGATCCAACTTCGGAATGCTTCCATTCCAGAGCGTTACTGGCATCCGGATATTATGAACTGGCTGCTCTTTACCTCATATAAGAACCGGAATTATACAGTATCTTACCTGCTGACTTTATATGATAGCTTTGCTAAGGAAAGCATCTCTGCCATAGATAAGATTAAACTCCAAAAAAAGTCTTACCAGTACCAGCATTCTGTAAAACGTTTGGTAAAATATTAGATTTTATTTTTTCACACATTGGAATCATCCACATATTATGTACTGTAAACATTATCAATGGAGGATTTCAAAATGAGCGATTTAAGTGCTACAAACTGTGGATGTGGTTGTGATTCTGGAAGAAGCGGAGGAGACTGCGGATGTGGTTGTGGTTTCGGAGGCAATAGCTGCCTGTGGATCATCCTTCTGCTTATCTTCTGCGGCGGATGCGGCAACAACTTTGGCAACAACGGATGCGGATGCGGCAATGACAGTTGTCTGTGGATCATCCTTCTGCTCATCTTCTGCGGCGGATGCGGCAATGGATGCGGCAACTTCGATTGCGGATGCGGATGCTAATCTTCTGAAATACAGACCTGCGGAATCTGCCACTGGCAGTTCCGCAGGATGCATACAGCCCAAAGGGGACGGAGTATATCACTCCGTCCTCTTCATTTTATGACCATCAGATTCGCGCCTCTTATGTTCATCCTTCTTCTCACTTGTATTCAACTGTTTCTTCAGCATACACTTCTCATCCAGTTCATACACTGCATTTCCATCAATAATCAGTTTTCTGTCCATATTCATTTCCTTTCTTAATAACGCTGCTTACCCTATAATATATGAAGATTCTCATATTTAGTTTTTCCATATCTCATAAATTCCATTCCATTGGCATATATATTTACAACGCTATGTTAAGGAGCACGTATGGAACAAAAATCCTACAGACCAATGACACCTTTCGATAATCTGGTTACCCCACCCTTCCTCTATACACTCAAACTGCTGCTTCCATACACTCCGCCTTCCATGCAGCGCTTCCTCGCATTCTATATCAAATTCCTGGAACTGCGCCGAACCATGGAATCCTTCCGGGGCTTTCCTTCCCGTTCTTTATCCATGAATATGCTGGACGAATTAAAGCCCTACATGGAGCCATCCGAAAAAGAGATGATGGAACAGATGTCAAGCATGATGAATATGATGGAAATGATCCAGAGTATGCAGGCTATGTCCGATTCCACCTCTCAGGACTTCGGGAATTTTAATCCCATGGATATGATGCAGAACATGCTGACCCCTGAACAGCAGGAGATGTTCAACATGTACAACACTATGTTTGAAAATGAAATGAACACGCCAGATTCCGGCAATATGAAAGGAGAACAAGATAATGAATGAATGGATGAATCATCCCGCAATGAAGAATTTAGACCCAATCAAACTGGAACTGATCCGAACCGCCGCCACCCAGACCCAGGGTAAATCCGGCAAGTCCCTTGCCCCGGTCATGATGGCACTGATCACCAATGCTAACAAAAAAGGAATCCAATTCACCCCTGATGAATTCTCCCTGATCCTTTCCATCTTGAAAGAAGGCAAGACTCAGGAAGAACAAAACCAGATTGAGAACATGGTCAAAATGGTTCAGGGCTACATGAAAAAGGTCCACTAATAAAGGAGGCGAATCATCGCCTCCTAAAAATCTTCTTCTTTTCGCAGCATTCTCATCTCCCGGCGCATCTTCGCCTTCTCCCAGTCTTCTTTGTCCAGTTCCGTTTCCAGTTCCAGTCTTGGAACGGGTGCCGGCTTATCATTCTCATCCAGCGCAACCATCGTAAAGAATGCCCGATTGATCAGTGTCCTGCCACCGTCAATATCTTCAATATACGTATCCACTTTCACTTCCATAGATGTATTTCCTACATAAGTCACTTTTCCCTTAATGACGATAACATCCTTCTGATATGCTCCTTTTAGGAATCTTAAGTTATCGACCGAAGCCGTAATCACATTCATATGTGCGTGTCTTTTTGCCACAATTCCCGCAATCTCATCTATCCACTGCATCAGGATACCTCCAAAGAGACGTCCCGCAGCATTCAGATGATTCGGTCGCACCATATGAACCGTCTGAACCACTGATTCTGATACTTTTCTACTCTCTATACTCATATATCACTTGACCCCTTCTAAAAAATACTTTCCATTCTTTTCTCGCAAGACTCTTTTATTATAACACAAGATTTGATATACTAAAAATGATTTATTATAATAGAGTAAATTACTGCAATTGATTATGATACGGACAAAAGATTTATATATACTAACGATAATTAAAATGGAAGAACCTCTATAAATACCTTACTATAAAGGAGACAAATGAAGATGAGAAATATCAAATTAACAATAGAATATGACGGCAGCCGCTACCAGGGCTGGACACGCCTTGGAAAAGACGAATCTAACAATACCATTTCCAATAAGATTGTTGAAGTACTGAAAAAGATGACGGATGAGTATCTGATCGAATTAAACTGCGGATGCCGCACAGAGGTTGGAGTCCACGCTTATGCACAGGTTGTGAACTTCAAGACCGAATGTACCATGGAGGTTCAGGATATCCAACATTACCTGAACCGCTATCTGCCAATGGATATTGCCATTGTGGATGTGGAAGAAGTCCCGGAACGTTTTCATGCTCAACTGAATGCGGTTTCCAAAACTTATGTATACCGTATGACCATCGATGATGTTCCAAGCGTATTCGACCGCAAATACACCTACCACTGCTATAAGATTCCGGACAAGCGTCTTATGCAGCAGGCATCCATTCTCCTGATTGGAAAACACGACTTCAAGAACTTCTCTTCCGCCAAGAAAACCAAGTCTACGCTGCGCGAACTCTATGATATCGAGATCTATGGCGATACAGAAGAGATGCAGATTCTGATCCATGCAGATGATTTTCTTCATAATATGGCACGTTTGATCGTGGGTACTTTGCTGGATATCGGGTTCGGCAACCGCCCGAAAGAAGACATCGAGGATATCTTCGCCGGAAGTCAGGAGCCAAGCGCTCCATGTGATCCGAAAGGGCTGTATCTCCAAGAGGTTGAATATTAGATTCTTAATTGGGGACAGGGCAAATCCAAAAAGGGACACGGCTATTTTAATTAGGGACGGGGGAAATTTAAAAAACCCCCGTCCCCATTATAACTGCATTTAGTTTCTCTAACTTTTTCCGTTCTTCGGAAGTAAATTCTCTATCAGTAATCACTCCCGTATAATCTCCCAGATGGTTGATCCTCGTCATCGCCTGCTGTCCGAACTTGGACCTGTCCACTACCAGATATGATTTTTCACACTGCATCGGGGTATACCGTTTCAGCCACATCTTATCAAAGGTAGGCGTTGTCACCTCGAAGTCATCATTAATCGAAGCCGCTCCGAAGAATCCCACATCAAATTTAAAATCTGCCAGCATCTGTGTTGCATAACGTCCGAACATACTTCCAGTCTCCTTCTGTATGCTGCCGCCACAGATGAACAGTTCTGCCTCACTCTTCTTCAGCAGTTGTGCAATCTCAAGATCATTCGTAACGATCAGTATTCCCCGCATATCCTTGATCAGTTTGGCAATCTCATAAGTTGTTGTCCCTGCATCCAAGAATACTGTATCTCCTTCTGATACCAGAGGAAAACAGATCTTCGCCAACAATTCTTTTTCCTTCTTGTGGCTTGTCTGCTTATCCGCATAAGTCACTTCCTGCTTTGCCACAGCCCCTCCATGGCAGCGTTCGATCACATTGTTCTCCTGTAACTTCACCAGATCCCTGCGAATCGTCATTGGGCTGACTTTCAATTCCTTTGCCAGTTCATCTACCTGTGCGCTGCCTTTCTGCTGAACCAATTCAACAATCATTGCCTGTCTCTCTGCTGCTAACATCTGCTTACCCCTCTTTTACAAATATGCAGCGAAAGATATTTCTTCCGCTGCATATTATTTTACCTCATTGTAAAAAGATATTCAATTACCTAAAAATATTACATAAAGATACCTTACATAAAGATATTCAGTACCAGAACCTCAACAACACCAACTGCCCATGCAACGGTAGATGTAACAGACCATATAGTTAACTGATCCTTTGCTTCGCTTACTCCAAGAGTTCTGTTAACAACCCAGAAATAACTATCATTAAAGTATCCGAAGAACAGAGAACCTACACAGCATGCTACTGCTCCCAGCAGCGGGCTTGCGCCTGATGCTACAACGATTGGTGCAGAGATACTTGCTGCTGTTGTCATAGCTACTGTACCAGAACCCTGGATGAATCTCATTGCGGTAGAGATAATCAGCGGAAGGATAATAATCGGAATTGCTGTCTGCGCAAGACCGTCCGCCATGAATGTTCCAAGCCCTGAATCTTTGATAATCTGTCCAAGAGCGCCACCGCCGCCTGTTACCAGCATAATGATACCTGCTGACATCATACCTTTCTCCATCTCAGTAAGGCAAGTATGTCTGTCAAGTTTTCTTCCCAGTGTAAAGATAGCTACCAAAAGTCCAAGTCCTACTGCTACGATTGGCTGTCCAAGGAAGATCAGTATTTCCATAATACCACTGGTCTGTCCTAATGCAGAAGCGATCGTATTAATTAAGATCAGAATAATCGGCACGATCAGAGGCATGAAAGACTCTAATGTTCCCGGCATTCCTGTCATATCCATAGAGAATGCACCTTCATAATCTGGCTCCTGGTATGGTGCTTCAACTACTTCACCTTCCTCGTTAACAACACGATAGTATTTCTTTGCCAAGAACATTCTTGCATAAGCAATACATGCAATCGCCATTGGAATCGCAAGCACAATTGTTAACAGGATAAATTTGCCAACATCAATTCCGAAGATACCACATACGCCCAGAGGACCCGGTGTAGGTGGAACTAATGAGTGAGTGATTACAAGACCGGCCGCCAGTGATACGCCAAGTGCGATGACAGATTTCTTTGTTGCTTTGGAAATCGCTTTTGCAATCGGTGCAAGTACCACGAATCCGGAGTCACAGAAGATCGGGATTGATACAAGGAAACCGGTAAGTGCTAACGCTTCCTCTTCTCTCTTCTTACCAAATAACTTAAGGAATGTATGCGCCATTCTCTTTGCTGCTCCTGTTACCTCGAAGATCTGTCCCATCATAACACCGAAGCCGATAATAATACCGATACTTCCCAATGTTCCTCCGAAACCTGATGTGATCGAATTCACAATACCAAATGTCTTACCATCTTCCAGTGTGATATTCGTAAGCGGCATTCCACCTACAACACCTACGATAATCGTACAGATAATCAATGCAAGAAATGCCTGTACTTTTGTTTTCAATACTAAGAATATCAGGACTGCGATACCAATCGCCAGACCAATTAACATTCTTTCCCCACTAAGTCCGTTTACCATAATTGACCTCCTCTTCCTTCTTTAAAGAATTACTTTGTAAAATTGGGTGCGTATTTCGCCGCCAACAGTATGGCTTCGATCATGCTGACCGCACTTACAATTCCCTTTCCTGCGATATCAAATGCAGTTCCGTGATCTACAGATGTCCGAAGAATCGGCATGCCATTCGTAATTGCAATGGTCTTCTCAAAATCAAGAGTTTTCGTTGCAATATGTCCCTGGTCATGATACAAAGACAATACGCTGTTATATCTTCCAATTGCAGCCTGGTGGAATACAGAATCTGCTCCGATTGGTCCTACAACATTGTAGCCCTCTGCCTGTAATTCCTCAACAGCCGGCGTGATCTCATTCACTTCTTCCCATCCGAACAGCCCATGTTCTCCACTGTGCGGATTCAGTCCGGCAATTGCCATCGTTCCATCTGTAACACCGAGTTTCTTAAGTGCTTCCATACAACGCTTGACATAATCCTTAATTCTTTCTTTTGTGATCATATCTAACATCTCTCTTAAGGATACGTGTCTCGTCAGGAAGAATACGCGCATTCCATTGGTCTCGAACATGGTCAGAGGATCTTCTGTATTGGTAAGAGCACCGAAGATCTCCGTATGTCCGATAAAATTAATCTCACCTGCACGCAGAGACTCCTTATTGATCGGCGTTGTAGCGACAGCATCGACCTTGCCATCGTTCGCAAGTTCAATACTTTTTGCAATATATTCATATGCAGCTTTCCCGCACATTCCATTGACCTTGCCGAATTCGAATTCAGCCATGTCAACATTGCCTAAATCGATCAGATTCAAAACTCCTTCACGGAAATCTCCTTCTTCCGGCTCATGAATAACATGAACCTCAAGATCTGCTCCAACAATCTTGATTGCATTCTCCATGACGGTCTTGTCTCCGACAATGATACAATCTGCTACGTCAAATACTTCCTTTGAAGCAATTGATTTTGCAACAATCTCTGGTCCGACTCCTGCCGGATCTCCAATAGGTACTGCGATTAGTGATTTTCTCATGATATTCTCTTCCTTTCATTGATAAATATTTGATTTGTTTTTAGATATACAGTTTCTCTTTCAGATAGGTAATGCATCGGTTAATGGCATCGCGTCCGCCCTGGCTGCCGCCCTTGGTAATGATATGCACGCCTTCGAACTCACCTTTTAAGAATTGTCCGTACGCCGCAAGCGGCAACACCTCATCCATCAGGCTCAATCCGGCAGTCTGAAACTTCTCGCACACTGCCACCGTCACATCACCTCCACTGGTATATAATCCCTTGAAGGTCGGCTCACTCTTAAATATCCGGTAAGTAATCTCTGCAAATGCACTGTTAATCATTCCCGTCACCTTATCCAGCGAACATTCATACTGCTTCATATAAGGTTTGAAATCAATCCGGTTCTCAGGATAGATTCCATCGCCGGTTACCGTAGATACTACGTTACGATCACACTCCTCCAGAATCAATCTGGTTACCCGCGCAATCTCCTGCTCTCTTCTCTCATCACCTTCTAAGAGTTCCTTCGTATTCACGAACACGTTATGCGTTCTCTGAGAGAGCCACAATTCTTCCATCTGTACGGTAGTATTCGGATTCACGCTTCCCACTACGGCAAGGATCTTATTCTTCTCCTTCTTCTCAGAAGGTACGATTAATTTCCTTGACAGCGTTGCGGTAAACACACCCGGATCAACCGTTACGACCTTGAGTTTGCTCCTTATTGCTGCATCCGCAATCAGATCCAGATCTTCCTGCGTCACACAGTCGATTACAAGAATCCGGCTTCCTTCGGCAACACACTTGTTCATCAGATCCGCCAGATAATGCTTGCCATGCATCAGATCCTTCATCAGAATCGATGACACCTGATACTTACTCTGCTCACGGAACAGAACTGCTGCTTCGGATACTTTTACTGGAGTCTTTGGATCAATGGCAATATTCGTCTTATGCAGCGGAATTCCATCCACCAGCATATAGCCACCTATTACAATCCTTCCGGAAGACGGGAAGCACGGCGCTACAATCGCTACATAATCCTCTCCAAGACAATCCAGCATCGCGTCCGTCTCACTTCCCAAGTTCCCCCTTAAAGTACTGTCGATCCTCTTTGCATAGACCTTTACCTCGTCTCCTTTCAGAAGACTGCACACATTATGTACCCGGTTATAAGCAATCTCTGCGTCTACGCCCCGACTGTCCGTCGGATATAGTACACAATCGCAGTCGGACAGGGTAGACAGTTCAATCCGTTCCGTGTTCATCACCGTATATGCTTTATAATTCATCTTCTTTAGAAGTACACCGGTGGCATTGGCGCCCGTCAGGTCATCTGCTATCACAACACACTGTGGCATAACCAGCCTCCTTTCACAAAAAACTCATTGTTCTTTTATGTCAATTTAATCTATTTTTTATCAATGTTTTCGGCTAATCGCACAATTAAAATGTTTGTTTTTGTTCACATTAGACAACTATTCGTTCATCAGTACCTCTACGGCTTCTTTTAAGGTTGTAATCTCGCCAACATTTCCCGGGAAGATTACATACGGTGTCATCGGGAATTTGCTCTCTTCCCCAGTCTGCCATACCGGAATTCCAGGCTTGATCTGTCCCAGCACATTGGCTTTCTTAACAGCAAGTGCTTTGGTTCCTACATCACTAGAGGTAATTCCACCTTTCGCAATGACGAAACTCGGTGTAATGCTTAAGCGCCCAACCAGTGACTGTACCGCATCAGAGATCTTAACAGACAATCTAAGTTCATCCTCCTTATCACCGGTATCAGCCGTAATCAATGCACGCGTAGTATAGCAGCACACTGTTTTTCCTGCTTTGATGCATTCCTCTTCTTTGTCAAGGCATCTCTGCACCTCTACCTCGAATGCAGCATCATCTTTTACTAAAGTTGCATCCAATTCGATGAATTCAATATCAGACAGTTCTTTTAATGCTTCCACCTGCTTGGTTGTCTTGTCTGTATGAGAACCTACTACAACGATTCCGCCATTTGAAGTTTCTTTCACTACCATCTGCTTTCTGGTAAGAAGCGGCTGGTCCGTGACTGCTCCCATCACTTTTACGATTGCTGCTGCAGTACGGAACATGAATACTTTACCTTTAGCCATCGCACGATACAGCGCAACACAGAATACTTTTACATCCACATAATCTACTGCATTTACGATAATCTTGTTAAAATCTTTCACTTCCATTAACTGCGCTTCAATCTTATCAATATCCATATTGTGGATATCCTCAAGAGAGATGCAGGTAACATCAGATGCCTTATATGCTCCCTTCGTCTTCTCTTCTACATATTCCGGCATAGTTGCTGCCGTGTAGCCAAATGTCTTATCCTTTGCAAATTCTGTCTCATTCGCCGGAACAAGTTCATCGCCATATTTTACATAGTGTACATTCTCGATGGTAAAACGTCCACCTTCCTTGAAGAAAGGACACAGAATCTCTCCATCAATCGTCTTACCTGTATTCTTCTCGTAATTACTCTTCAGAAGTTCCGTCTCCAGTGGATAATGACCACGAAGCGTACTGTCACTGCGACTGATAAATATGTATTCTTTTCCAGTCTCTTTTGCAACTTCGTCTACAACTGCTGCGATCTCATTGTGAGCTTTTGTTGTCTGTTCTACGGTAAATCCTCTGGAATTCGTCAATACATAGAACAGGTTGTTCTCTTCTTCAAATCCCTGACGGATACTGTCCTTCTCCCAGTTGGTATATACTGAGATGTCATGAACCGTCTGAACTCCCGTCGGGTCGTCATCCAATACAACGATTTTCTTGTTGTTTGCTTCAATTTCATTCTTTAACAGACCATCAATATATTCTTCGTCAATTTTCTTATATGAAGTTAACACTTCCACATTGATTGCCATATTTTCTTCCTCCTAACCAGACTCATTTTCGTCAAATAGCCTTAAACCACATATAAACATTGGCTTCTGCCACGACCATCCGCTATGACTAAGGCTTAGTCGAATTTTTTAACTTCTACATCTGCCAGTTTTTCAAAATACTGTACGATTCCGCCGTGATCATCATTCATATGTCCGTGAATCTTCAATGACTGAAGAATCTCATATAACTGTGCTGTATATGGAATCGGAACGTCGATGGAATGTGCTGTATTTACAACGTTCTTAATATCTTTGTGGTTGATACGGATCGGTCCGCCCGGTTTGAAATTACGCTCTACGATCATTGGAATCTTAGCATCCAGAACTGCACTTCCTGCAAGTCCTCCACGGATTGCTTCGTATACCTTCTGCGGATCTGCGCCAGCCTTTGTAGCCAGAACGAATGCTTCTGATACAACTGCGATTGTGTTGTTAACGATTACCTGATTCGCTAACTTTGTAACACTTCCGCTTCCGGATGCACCGATCAACAATGCAGAAGATCCTAAGATATCAAAATACTCTTTCATTGCATTGAAATCTTCTTCATCTCCGCCAGCCATGATTGCAAGTGTTCCAGCAATTGCTCCCGGCTCCCCGCCAGATACAGGAGCATCCACAAATCCAACTCCTTTTTCCTTCAGACCGTTGTAGCATTCCTGAGATTCTACAGGAGTAACGGAACTCATATCACATACAACGGTTCCCGCCTTAATTGTAGATGCAACTCCATTCTCGCCAAATAAGATAGACTTCGTAATCTCTCCGCTTGGAACCATAATGATGATTCTCTCACACGCTGCTCCAATCTCAGCATATGAACCCTCCGTTGCACCTGCAGCAACAACGTCTGCAACTGCTTCTTTGTTCAGGTCGGCAACCATCAGGTCTACGCCTGCCTTCAGCATGTTCTTTGCCATTGGTCTTCCCATGATACCAAGTCCAATAAATCCTACTTTCATTCTTTTTACTTCCTTTCTTTTTTGATTTCACTTTTGATTACATTTTGTTGTCAATAAGTGTTCATTCTTGAAATAATCTGTTCATTATTTCCTTCGTTACGTTGACTATACTACATACCGGTATACCGGTCAAGATGTTATTTTTCTTTCTCCCTTTTCTACAGTTTTATCATTCATTTTTTGTGCATATTTGCTATATTTGTTATTTTTTTATCGTTATGATTTTAACATCTTGAACAACTATATTTATTTTCTGTAACCCTTACTATTGACCGATTTTCACGATTGTTGTATGATATTTACAGACTTTCAAATGACTTTTTTACGTCATTTTCGTTAAAAAAATATTTATATTTAATATAAGGAGTTTTTATGATACCGTTAAACGAACAGGCATATCAGCATCTTCAAAATCTAATTATGCAGGGAGAACTCTCTCCTGAAAAGATCTATTCAGAGACCAAACTATCCAAAGAATTAGGCATATCCCGTACCCCATTCCGCGACGCAGTCCACAGGCTTGCCCAAGAAGGATACATTGACATCATTCCTAGCAAAGGGATCATGCTTCATCAACTGACCCGGCAGGACATAGACGAAACCTTCCAGGTCCGCTCCGCACTAGAATGCTACTGTACTCTGCAGATTACAAAATCAGCCGTCAGACGTCCGGTAAAGAAATTATTAAAGGAGTTACACTTCCTTACAGATATGTTAAAAGATATTATGGAATCCAGTAATTCGATTGAAGAATTCTGTGACTATGATTTCCAATTTCATACGAAGATTATAGAGTATTCCGGAAATGCGCAGTTCTCTTCCATCTTCGCCACATTCAAATATCGAATGCGCAGACTGGCGGAACTGTCACTTAAACACGAAGGTCGTATGCTGGATACGTATAATGAGCACCTGGCGATCGTGGAGGCGATGGAGAAGGGAGATGTGGAACATATCTATGAGATAACGTTGCGCCATATGGATACGGCCAGGGGAATCAACTTGGATGATTTGTAAGAACAGGGGAATTTTGTTCGTGAAGAGTCACTTGTAAAGTGTACGGCAGAGAGGGGCGGTATGGTGGGGCACATCCGACTCCAATCGCCTACAAGCCGTAAGTTCAAAAGAGGTCTGAAATTAGGCACCGACTATAGCGGACGTAAAATCTTGATGATTTTCCGCCCACGATAGTCTGGACTTCTGTACTGGTAGCACAGAAGCCCTCCTAATTCCAGACCTCTTTTTCACGAACGGCTTGTACAGCTCTTCTACGGATATGCCCCACCATACCGCCCCTCTCTACCTGACATTCTTACGTATGATCTTAACGAACGGGAAGGATTCCGGCGGGAATGCGTGGAGAACGATGTTGGATGAATAACGGAAAATCTTGAGCGCCTAGAAATATCAAGCAGAAGGATCTATTTCTCCACTACTTCCCTTCTTCTATCTTATCCACAGAATCCTGCTCCACAGTCTTACGCAACGAACGAAGATAAGTCGAAAACTGCGCCTGTTCTTGCCCATAAGTCATCTGAAGTTCATACTCCAACGGAAGCCAGGTATCAATCGAAGCCTCATTGTGCTGAATCAATGCCTCCATCTTATCTAATGCATGGACAATCTTGGCTTCCGGTGTCTTGTTGGCTTCTAACTCCTGGATCATGCTTAACAGTTCTTCTTGCTGTGCCGCCGGAAGTATCCCCGCCACATGCTCAATTGCTTTCGCCTCTTTCTCATGATCCGTTTTCTTCTTCTCAAAGCATGGTACATCCCCGGTCACTGCTTCGCCCAGATCATGGAACAGGCACATCTTCATAACTTTATCCATATCACAGTCCGGGAATTCTCTTGCCATGTCTTCCTTTACAAGCCATGCAAATACACACAGACGGTATGTATGTTCTGCCACGCTCTCATGCCTTCCCGAGGATGTCCAGGAATGTCTTGTATTGCACTTTAGTTTCTCAGCAACTGCCATAAAATCCAGCAATGTTCGGTTATCCATCGTAATCTTCTTCTATCCTTCCATAATCTTTACATAGAATTTTCGGTTTCTTGGACCGTCGAATTCACAGAAATACACATCCTGCCAGATTCCCAACACCAATTCGCCCCTATTTAGAATCAATGTCTGGGATGGTCCTACAAAACTAGTCTTAATATGAGCATGGGAATTCCCTTCCATATGCTGATAATAACTGGTTCTTGTCGGGAATGCTTCTTCCAGTCCATACAGCATATCGTGTACTACATCCGGGTCAGCATTCTCATTAATGGTGAAACCTGCGGTAGTATGCGGAGAATACACTACCACAATCCCATTCTGGATGCCGCTTTTTTCAATATCCTCCCGGATCATGTTCGTCACTTTCGCCATCTGCTGTGCACTTTTTGTCGAGATACGGTGTTCAAATAAGTTCATAATCTGCCCTCCATACTTTCTTATATTTCCAGATAATCCTTAAGCGCCTGATACTCTCTCTTCATCAGATAATATCCATGATTATAGAAATGCATCAGTGCATCATAATTCTTCTCAAGCCTAGATACTGTCGGAATCAAAGGTCTCAACACGAATATCTTCCCTTCTCTTTCCAGTTTCTCAATCAACTTCACTTGCTGATTGTACACATAATTCCTCCGAATTGTTGTGCGTACCAGATTCGGATATGTCTTATAGGCTTTTCGATAGAGATCCGCGACTGCCCTGGAAGTAGGTTTCTTATGGTATCCCGGATTCCTGGTCAGAATCAGAACTACTTTATCGTTTCCTAATTCCAATGCTCTCTTTACTGGAATCGAATCTGCCAGACCGCCATCCAAATAAGGGATTCCATCTACATTTACGATTGGCGAAACCAATGGCATACTACTGGATGCACGGCAGATCTTCATCAGACGGTCTCTATCGCTTCTTTCCGTCATATATTCTGCCTGTCCCGTCTCGCAATTCGTTGTTACAATCTCGCATTCCATCTCAGATGCAAAATACGTATCATAATCAAACGGGAAGAATCCATTCGGGTATTTGTCAAATATCATATCCATATCCATCAGGCTCTTCTCTTTGATGAATTTCGAAAAGCCATGATAATAATTATATTCCTTCTCTCTGTGAATCATACAATCCCTGGTTCTGCCCGGCTGTCTGGATACATAGTCTACTCCATTGCAAGAACCGGCGGACACACCGATCACATGGGACAGATACAGATCCTGCTCCATCAGATAATCTAAAACGCCTGAAGTGAACACCCCTCTGGTCGCCCCACCTTCAAGTACAATTGTTGCTTTTGTCATAATCTATACCCCACTTTCTTATCTGCTATTATATACCATTTTTCCTATAAAAAAACTGAAAGTTTTATTAAGTCACTATATTTCAATGATATCGAAACATAACAACTTGCTATTTTCTGGTATATTTGATAATATAAGCAAGGTATATAAATATGAATCATTTTCAAACAAGAAGGAGTATGTAACTGCTATGATTAGTACAAGCAATGTAACACTACGTGTTGGAAAAAAAGCCCTGTTTGAAGACGTCAATATCAAATTCACCGAAGGAAACTGCTACGGTCTGATCGGTGCCAACGGTGCCGGAAAGTCTACATTCCTTAAGATTCTTTCCGGTCAGTTAGAGCCAAGCAAAGGCGAGGTTATCATTACCCCCGGCGAGCGTCTCTCTTTCCTTCAGCAGGATCACTTTAAATACGACGAATACCCTGTTCTTGACACGGTCATGATGGGAAATGCACGTCTCTATGAGATTATGAAAGAAAAAGAAGTCATCTACGCCAAAGAAGACTTTACCGATGAAGATGGAATCAAAGCCAGCGAATTGGAAGCAGAATTCGCCGCTATGAACGGATGGGAAGCAGAATCCGATGCTGCAACACTTCTGAATGGTCTTGGCATCCCGACTGAGATGCACTATGAGATCATGCAGAACTTAAATGGACCAGAAAAAGTCAAGGTGCTTCTTGCTCAAGCGCTTTTTGGCAATCCGGACATTCTTCTTTTGGATGAGCCTACCAACCACTTAGATCTGGATGCGATTGCATGGCTGGAAGAATTCCTGATTAACTTCGACAATACGGTTATCGTAGTATCCCATGACCGCTACTTCCTGAATAAAGTCTGTACACAGATTGCAGACATCGACTACGGCAAGATCAAACTTTACGCTGGTAACTATGACTTCTGGTATGAGTCCAGCCAGTTATTGATCCGTCAGATGAAGGAAGCAAATAAGAAGAAAGAAGAAAAGATCAAAGAACTTCAGGAGTTCATCTCCAGGTTCAGCGCCAACGCTTCCAAGTCCAAGCAGGCAACTTCCAGAAAGCGTGCGCTGGAGAAGATCCAGTTGGATGATATCCAGCCATCCAGCCGTAAGTATCCTTATATTGATTTCCGTCCTAACCGCGAGATTGGTAACGAGGTTCTTACCGTAGATGGATTAAGCAAGACAATTGACGGAGAGAAAGTCTTAGACAACATCTCTTTTACTTTGGGTCATGATGACAAAGTTGCTTTCGTAGGAAGCAATGAACTTGCCAAAACTACCCTGTTCCAGATTCTCGCAGGCGAGATGGAGCCGGATGAAGGAACTTATAAATGGGGAATCACCACTTCCCAGGCATATTTCCCTCTGGACAGCGGCGCCGAATTCGACAACGACTACACTATCGTTGAGTGGCTGACCCAGTATTCTGAAGAAAAGGACGTCACCTATGTACGTGGTTTCCTGGGACGTATGCTCTTCTCCGGAGATGATGGAGTAAAGAGAGTAAATGTACTTTCCGGTGGCGAGAAGGTACGCTGCCTCTTATCCAAGATGATGATCTCCGGAGCCAACGTATTGCTCCTTGATGAGCCTACCAACCACTTGGATATGGAAAGCATCACCGCTCTTAATAACGGTATGATCAAATTCCCTGGTGTAATCTTATTCTCATCCAGAGACCACCAGATCGTACAGACCACTGCGAACCGTATCATGGAGATCGTTCCGGGCGGCAAATTGATCGACAAGATCACTACCTACGATGAATATCTGGAAAGCGATGAGATGGCAAGAAAGAGACAGACATATACTGTACAGCAGGAAGAGGACGACTAAGTACCCGAAGCAAACTAATGGCAGATTCCCAAGAGAGAATCTGCCATTTTAAATTCTATCATTCTATGAAACTCTCGCCCGCAGTTCATGATACACCTGGTCGAACTTCTTCTGCATCCCGTCATCTTTCACACAGGATACAATCTCATGGCGGACACCTTGTTTATCGGTAAGGAACAGGGTCTTCTTCACATTGCCCTGTAACCCTACTTCTACCTTCTCCATATCCTCTAACTGATACACATATACATCACTTTGCTCCACAAGCACATAGTCCTTCGCAATCATCAAATGATAATCCGGAATCTCAGTCAGATTCGGATCTGCCAACTGATGAAAGAACTCTTCCTGATCTCTGATGCCATCTAATTTGCTCTTTAATTCCTTCTGTGACTTCATATTCGTTACTGCAAGGAACGCACCTGCCACAGCCAGTATCAATGCCAGCATAATATTCGAAAAAAGACAGATGAAAGCCACCGCCAGCAGGCTTGCCCATACAATCATTCCTGTCTGCAGTTTCTTTGCCCGTTCCTGGATAAAATCATAATACTTTTGCTGACCTGCCGTCTGGATATTCATCTTCTACGCCTCTTTTCTTAATACTTATTATCATTTCCACTATCAATTCCTACTGGCATGCTGCAGAAATACCAAATTCTCTTACTAGCGGATTCTCTCCGGGAATCCAATCTTCTTCTGTACTTTTCTTAAAGTCTTATTAGAGAAATACTGTGCTTTCTCAGCATTATTCTTAATGATTCCATCAATATAAGCCTTATCTTTCTCAAGTCTTGCGACCTCATCCTGAAGTGGCTTCAGAACGCTAACGACTGCTTCTCCTACTGCCATCTTGAAATCGCCATATCCCTTGCCATCGAATTCCTTCACCACATCTTCCGGCTTCTTTCCGGTGCATGCACTATAGATATCGATCAGGTTCTTAACTCCCGGCTGCTCATCACGATACAGAATCTGCGCTTCTGAATCCGTTACCGCACGTTTACATTTACGAATGATTGTATCCGGATCATCCATAAGATAGATGCTGGCATTCGGATTCTCATCAGACTTGGACATCTTCTTTGACGGATCCTGAAGGCTCATGATTCTGGCTCCAACTTTTCCAATGTATGCTTCCGGAATTGTAAATACATTTCCATAGATATTGTTGAATCGCTCTGCAATATCTCTTGTAATCTCCAGATGCTGCATCTGGTCACTTCCAACCGGAACCACATCTGCCTGATAGAGCAGGATATCTGCCGCCATCAGTACCGGATATGTAAATAATCCCGCATTGATATTATCCGCATGTTTTGCTGCCTTGTCCTTGAACTGAGTCATACGGTTCAACTCTCCCATATAAGTAAAGCAGTTCAGTATCCATGCCAGTTCTGCATGACCGGATACATGGGACTGATAGTAGATACAGTTCTTCTCCGGATCAAGTCCCGCTGCAATGTACAGAGTCAGAAGCGCTCTTGCCCTCTTTCTAAGTGTTGCCGGGTCCTGTCTCACAGTAATGGAATGCATATCTACCACGCTGTAGAAACACTCATACTCATCACTTAAAGTCACCCAGTTCTTCAATGCGCCCAGATAATTCCCCAATGTCAGGTTACCTGTTGCCTGCATACCGCTAAATAATACTTTCTTATCTCCAATCATCTTCTCATCCTCCATATTATTTCTATTATTAGACTTCTATAGCATTCTTTATCCTATCATCATCTAACATCAAAATTCATTCTTTGTAATGTACTTCTCTTACTTCATTACTTATCCCAGGACTCTACCTTATCATCATAATAAACCACGTTCTCTGACAGAATCTCCGGGATTCCGCTCGTTACCTGTACCTCTGTCACCGCGCAGTTCTTATGTACGCCAAGCCCCCAATATTCTGATATGGGCTTGCCTTTCATGTTATTCAAAAGACCTGCCAGCGCGGCACCATGGGTCGTAATCAGTATACTACTATCCTGATACTCTTTCTTATGATATAATTCCTGCAGGAATTCTCCCGTTCTCTTCTTCACATCAGCAAAATCTTCGCCTTCCGGCGGAGCCGTATATCGTTCCGGTCCATCAAAGAACCGATGGAATTCCTCCGGAAGTTCCCAGCCATCCTTAGAACAGCTCTTCCCTTCATACTCACCGAATGACATCTCTATAATCCGCCCGTCTTCTATAATAGGGATCTCTCTGCCCTCCAGAATCAGTTCTGCAGTCTCCTTCGCTCTGGATAAAGGACTGGTATAACACACATCAAAAGAAATCTTCGCAAGTCCCTTCGCCGTCTTCCTTGCCAGTGTTCTTCCAAACTCATCCAGTGGAATATCCACCTGACCCTGAAGTCTTCTCTTCTTATTCCATTCCGTCTCTCCGTGCCTTACGATATATAGCCTCATCTTCTGCCTCCTTAACGTACTCTGTAAGTATATCACATCTCCTCATAGTTTTCATTAGTAAATTCACCAGAAAAGTGTTATAATATCACTACTCACTGTATCATCAGTAAATTATAAAAGGAGCTGTGAAGAATTATGGAAAAGATCACAAGTTTTACAATAGACCATCTGCGTCTCGTTCCGGGAGTCTATGTTTCCCGAATCGACTATGTAGCAGGCAATCCTGTTACTACTTTCGATATCCGTATGACAAGCCCGAATGATGAGCCGGTTATGAATACTGCTGAAGTTCATACCATCGAACATCTGGCTGCCACATTCCTGCGGAATCATGAAACCTACGCTGACAAGACCATCTACTTTGGTCCAATGGGATGCCGTACAGGCTTCTATCTTCTCCTTGCCGGTCAGTATGAATCCAGGGATATCGTCCCGTTAATGACCGAGATGTTTACATTCATTGCTGATTTTGAAGGAGAAGTACCTGGTGCAAGCGCCAAAGACTGCGGCAATTACCTGGATATGAATCTCCCGATGGCAAGATACCTTGCAAAAAAATATCTGGATAACGTTCTTCTGAACATTACAGATGCACAGTTGACTTATCCTGCATAAGGCTACATTTCCATAACACTGGCGTCTGCATTCTATACTGCACCAACGCCAGTGTAATTATCTTTTTCAGTTTCTCAAGGCACCTCCCAGCCCTACCCAGATGAACTTATCCATAATCTGTCATGCCTTTCTATTCCACACATATAATCTGACACATCTTCATCGCTTCCAACGCATTCCTATGGCTTTCTGGTGTCACTCCGGCACAGCACGCCGCGTCCACAATCACCGGAACCTCCGGCAGGAATGCCTTCACAAGCATCGCATTGGATATCACGCAGATGTCCGTACACAGACCGACAAAAGTAACCGATTCAATCCCTTTCTTCCCCTGTTTCTTCAGATCTTCGTCCTGCGCTTTCAACACCTGCCCAAGCGCTGCGCTTCCAAATGTCGGCTTATCAATCGGCTCCTCTTTGCGAACCGCTTCAATCTCCGGATTCAGTTCCCATCCCTTCGTCCCTCTGACACAATGAACAACTGGAAGATTCTTCCCTTCCTGAGTCTCCAGATAATTCTCCTCATGTGTATCCCTGGTATAAAGTACCCTTCCCTCAAAATTACGGATCTTCTCCACAACCTTCGGCACTATCGTAACCGCTTCCTTCGTCCCAAGCGCCCCATCAATAAAATCATTCTGCATATCCACTACAACCAAAATATCCATAATACCATTCTCCCTTCATAATCAATCTGCCAAAACTACTATTTCTATTATATCTCACTTCTCCTCATAGTCAAATTGTATACACAATTTTCCAACAATTCGTAAGTTCAAAAGAGGCGAAAACTCAGCCATCTTACAGTCTGCGTTTTCACCTCTTTTGAACTTACGGATTGTAGACGACCGGAGTCGGTCTCCTGTCACCGGACACCTCCTCCAGATGCCGTCCTCCCGCCAACTATCTAATTATGCCCCAAAATTCCTACTCCATATTCCCTGGAAACTTCGGAATTCCATCAAACCCAACCTGCAGATCCGCATCTGTTGGAATATAATCACTCATCTCTCCATTATGGAACTTCTCATAGGCCACCATATCGAAATATCCTGTACCAGTCAAACCAAATACGATCGTCTTCTCCTCGCCAGTCTCTTTGCACTTCATCGCTTCATCAATCGCAACTCTGATTGCATGGCTGCTTTCCGGTGCCGGAAGGATACCTTCTACTCTTGCAAACTGCTCAGCCGCTTCAAATACTGCTGTCTGCTCTACGGATCTTGCTTCCATATATCCATCTGCATATAACTGTGACAGAATAGAACTCATACCATGATATCTTAATCCACCTGCATGGTTTGGAGACGGGATGAATCCGCTTCCTAATGTATACATCTTCGCAAGCGGGCATACCATTCCTGTATCACAGAAATCATATGCATACACGCCTCTTGTCATACTTGGGCAGGATGCAGGTTCTACTGCGATAAAGTGATAATCCTTCTCTCCTCTTAATTTCTCACCCATAAATGGAGAAATCAATCCTCCAAGGTTCGAGCCACCGCCTGCACATCCAATGATGATATCCGGCGTAATTCCGTATTTATCTAAAGCAATCTTTGTCTCCATACCGATAATGGACTGGTGAAGCAATACCTGGTTCAATACACTGCCAAGTACATATCTATAGCCTTCCGTACCTACTGCAACTTCTACTGCTTCAGAGATTGCACATCCAAGACTTCCTGTGGTTCCTGGATGCTCCGCCAGAATCTTTCTTCCCACTTCTGTCTCTGTTGATGGCGAAGGTGTCACACTAGCGCCGTATGTACGCATTACTTCACGACGGAATGGCTTCTGCTCATAAGAGCATTTTACCATGAATACTTTACAATCCAGATCCAGATAAGAACAAGCCATGGAAAGCGCTGTTCCCCACTGTCCTGCTCCAGTCTCTGTCGTAACACCCTTAAGCCCCTGCTTCTTTGCATAATATGCCTGGGCAATTGCGGAATTCAACTTATGGCTTCCACTGGTGTTGTTACCTTCAAACTTGTAATAAATCTTCGCCGGTGTCTGTAATTTCTCTTCCAGACAGTATGCTCTTACCAGAGGCGCCGGACGATACATTTTGTAGAAATCCTGAATCTCCTGCGGGATATCGATATAGCGATTGTCATTGTCTAACTCCTGGCGCACCAGTTCTTCACAGAACACGCCTGATAATTCCTCTGCCGTCATCGGCTGTAAAGTTCCCGGATTCAAAAGCGGTGCCGGCTTATTCGTCATATCCGCGCGTACATTGTACCATTGTTTTGGCATCTCACTCTCTTCCAGATAGATTTTGTAAGGGATTTTCTGTTCACTCATTGTTTTGTTCTCCTTTCATTTCTCGCTTCTGGGAATAGGGTATTGCATAAAAAAATACCCTTATCCCATACAATTCTTATTGCAGGGACAAGAGTAATATTAATCAACTCCTGCGGTGCCACCCGGCTTGGTATATCATACCCACTCATGCGTACCATCATACGCGGACTTTGTTAACGGAGTACCCTCTCCGGCTTACTTACTTCATATAAATCCATCCATTTCAGTTCGCCCTCGGAAGTCCATTCCTCCTAGTATTATCTGCTGCAATTCCAGCATCTGCAACTCTCTGATAGACACTTGACTAAAAGTACTTGCTCTTCCTCATCAGTTTAACCAAACTTTACCACGTTAACTTGTTATTGTCAAGAGTTTTTTCAATTCACAATTTATGCAATCTACCTCTGCACTTGCAGTAATTTTGATTTTAATTCCTGCTCCAGACGCTGCATCTCTTTCTCTGCCTCAGCACGTTTCTGCCGTCCTTCCTGCTGGATCTTCATCACTTCATCCAGAGTCGCAATTAATGATTCATTCGTATGCTTCAACGTCTCAATCTCGACAATACCACGTTCTGACTCTTTCGCCGTATCAATTGTAGCCATCTTAAGTTTCTCAGCATTCTTCCGCAGAAGTTCATTGGTCATATCCGTAACTTCCCGCTGTGCCTGTGCTGCCTGGGAAGAATGTTCCACACCAAGTGCAAGTACCATCTGACTCTTCCACAACGGAATTGTATTCACAATCGTGGACTGTATCTTCTCCACCATCAGCGTATCATTACTCTGTACCAGTCTTATCTGAGGCGCCGTCTGAAGGGAAATCGTTCTGGTCAGTTCCAGATCATGTATCTTCTTCTCAAAACGGTTACACATGGCATCCAGATCCTTTGCCGCCTGTGCATCTTCTGCAAGTCCAGTCTGCTGTGCCTTGGCAAGAAGTTCCGGAATCCTGGTCATCCTTACTTCCTGAAGTTTCTTCTTGCCTGCCATAATATACATAGATAATTCTTTAAAATATGTCAAATTCAACTCATACATCTTGTCCAGAAGCGCAATGTCCTTCAGAAGTTGTATCTGATGCGTCTCCAACACCTTACAGATCTGATTGATATTCGTCTCTGCTTTCGCATATTTTGCCTTCATAGCCTGCAATTTGCCGGAGGTTTTCTTGAAGATCCCGAAGAAGCCTTTCTCTTCCTCTTCGTCAAAACTTTTCAGTTCTTTCACTACATCGGAGAGCAGTTTTCCCACTTCTCCCAGATCCTTTGTCTTCACATTCTCTAACGCTGTCTCCGAAAAATCTGCCATCTTCTTCTGTGTTCCTGCTCCGTATTGCAGAATAATGGTAGAATTCGTCAGATCAATCTGATTGGCGAAAGCTTCCACCGCCTGCCTCTCTTCTTCTGACAGAATACTGTCATCAAGAACCTCTTCCGGTTTCTCTGATACAGCCGCGGCTTTCGGTTCTTCCTTGAATGGCTCCAGTGTCAGTTGGGGAGTCGTTACAAATTCCTTAAATTCTCCACTCATAATATATTCTCCTCTATGCTCTCTTTTATTGTTTTCACATGTATCTCTTCTACATTCTCCTACTTCTTCCAGCCTTCCTCGGTCAGCCCTTCCTGTGCAAGCATCGTCTGCAGCACGGAGATATCAGAAGATACATCCCACGCTGTATCCCGGAACAGATCATCCAGTAATTTCTCAAATGCCGTATTCAACGTATCCAAAGTCGCTTCTATCTCCGCTTTGGAAGAACGGATATTCTCCGTATCAACCGGCTGAGAATCCAGTTCCTGATAGGCTTCCAGAAGTTTCACCGTTGTCGGAAGATAATAATCCATCAGGCGCCGGATATCTCCTACAGATTCCGGATTCTGCTCCACCCGGTCGAAGATCCCATCCACCAGAAGTTCCATCCGGGATATCTTCGCTGATATCTCTTCTCCCGGGATTGCATCGTTACATTCATGAATCTTACGGATGTAGGCATCTCCCGCCTCCACAATCTTTCTGACTTCCGGCGCAAGTTTCTCGCGCTCTGCCTGCTCTCTTTTCTGATCCTGCGGATTCTTTTCTTGCGGATTCTGCGCCTGTCCCTCCTGATTCGGATTCTGCGCATCTTGCGCCAATGAGCGCGCCTTCCTTGCCGCTTCTTCCTGTTCGTTTTGTTCCCTCTCATTCTTAAGTCCGATATATTGCTGATACATCCGATCCGTCACCATAAGGCATGTCTTTCCCTCATCCAGATGCCCCTGTAGAAACCATTTCTTCCGGATCATATATTCCAGATCTTTGACGATATATTTCGCCTTTTTCCCAGTCTTTTCTGCCAGTTCCTTGACATTACAGTATTCCCGGTATCCGATCTCGGCAACGTATCTTTGAAAACGTTCTGCTCTGTTCATCCTGGAACTTCCATAGTACGCAAGCCATCCATTCACCGCACTCAGTCCGCCTGTTACTGTCAGCCCAATTGCCGCACCGTGGGATATATTACCAATCCCAAAGACGCTTCCTACAATCCACGCAGCAAAAGCCAAAAGAAAGAGAATTCCACATACGCCTCCTGTGCCCATGAGAATTCCGCCCCATATCCTGACCCCATTCGTCTTACGGTATAACACTGCCGGATATTGTTGCTGGCTTCTCTTCTGGTCTACCTGATGCTCATTCTTCTGCCAACGGTTCGCCTGATCACATCCATAAGAATATGCCTCCTGGCGATTCGCCTGATAATATCCACCAGAATATGGCTGCTGCTTGTAATTATGCCCGGTATATTCACGCCTTCTGCCCGTCCTGCCTCCCTGATCCTTATATTCTGTTCTTGATCTTCCGGCATTCTTCATTCCCTGGGCGAAACCATCAACAGCATCGTTAATCGTATTCGTAATAGTCTGATTCAATTTTTCAAAATCCTGGGAATCTATCGCATCCTGTACCGTATTCTTAATCGTTTCACCGAATTTCTCCCAATCCTGACTCGTCATCTTATCATCCTGTCCTTCCATTATTCGGATTCGTACACTGATCTATACTTTTTTCATTGTAACATATTCTTTTTGTGAATGCACTCTAAAAAGAATTCAGAAGTCAGTTTCTTTCGGATGCTGTGACAACAAAAAAAGGATTCCAGTTTTAGTTTCCAGAATCCTTTTGTCTTTTGATTATTCAATTCCCAGATATGCATTATAAATATCTTTAGAAACATTTTTTCTGATGGAATCATATACATTCTGTGAATTAGAGATTATATCATCTTTCACTTCGTCAGAAAGTGTGATGACCTGAGTGCCGCTTTCTTCTATCACAGTCACCCGGTCTGCAATTCTCTGATCGGACTGTTCCCTGGCATATTCGGTCGCAATCTCAGCGGCTTCTGTCATAACCGTCCTTTCTTCCTCAGAAAGATTCTTAAAAAATTCATCATTCACAATCAAAGAGATAAGATGTGGCAGATGATTGGTTTCCACAATATAATCCTGCTGTTCATAGAGTTTGTTAGAGACGATGACCTCATATGGATTTTCCTGTGCATCAATGGTGTGCTGCTGAAGACCAATATAGACTTCGCTGAAACTCATCGGAGTCGGATTAGCACCAAGATTTTTCCAGAATTCCAAATGATAACTGTTCTCCATTGTCCGAATCTTCTGTCCCTTAAAATCTGTAAAATCATGCACCGCTTTGTTTGTGCTCATCACACGGAATCCCTGATCCGCCATTCCCAGAAGATGATATCCGCCTTCCGTATAGACTTCACTGATCAGATCATAAAATTCCGGATCATCCAGCGTTTCCCGGCAACTATCGAGTGAATCGAATACGCAGGGAAGATCAAAAACTGCAAGATCAGGCATGAATGCCACCTGAGGAGCAGTATTTTGTACAATAAAGGGAATGTCACCGTCTGCACATGTTTCCAAAAGATCCCTGTCACTTCCAAGTGTAGAATTAGGGTATACCTGGATCTTCATCTTCCCATCACTAAGCCGTGATACTTCCTCCGCAAATTTCTCAGAGAAAATCTGAGTCACCGTATCCTCCGGACTTGCAGTAGCCAGTGGCCATGCATAACGCTGTACCTCTGTTTCATCAGAACTGGCGCATCCTGTAAAAGCCAATGCAGAAAACATTGCCATAACAAGTACGGCAGATACAAAACGTATTTTTATCTCATTAAACTTCATGTTTCATCCCCTCCTATACCAATGCCAGAGAAATCGCCGGAACGAATGTAATCAGAAGCAACACAACTAAGAAGTAAGCAATCATAGGCATTGACTTCCTGGCGATCAACGTAACAGGCACATCGGTTAATGAGCTGGCTACAAAAAGGTTGACTCCTATCGGAGGAGTAACAAATCCAATGGCAAGGTTCACAACCATAAGCGCACCAAATTGAACCGGATCCATCCCCATATTCGTTACAATAGGAAGAAGAATCGGCGTCAGAATCAGAATGGCTGGTGTTGTATCCATAATCATACCAACAATCAGCAGGAACAAATTAATAACCAAAAGAATTATAACAGGATTATGGAAATTACTGCTGATAAATCCACTGACTGTCTGTGGAACCTGCATCAGTGTCAAGACTCTTGAAAAAGCCGTAGAAGTTGCCAGAATAAAAAGAATCGGCGTGAATGTTTTCACTGCTTCCACAAGAATATTCCAAATGTCTTTTACACGAATACTTTTATAGAAAACCATACTGATAAACAGTGCATAAAATACGGAGATGACCGCCGCCTCTGTTGGAGACGCAATACCACTGTATATACATCCAAGGATAATGACCGGACTAAGAATCGAGAAAAAACTCTCCTTTAATACCTTTAACAGGCCTTTGTCATGTAATTTTTTCACTTCTGCACGGATTTTCTCTTTATCCTCACCATTCCGTCTGCAATAGAAAATCGTATAAAGCATCAGAAGTCCACCGATCATAAGCCCTGGAATAATCCCTGCCAGAAACAGATCACTCACTGACGAGCCGGATGCCATTCCATACATAATAAACGGAATGCTTGGTGGAATAATCACTCCCAGACCGCCAGCCACTGCAACGAGAGAAGTCGTAAAAGTAAGATCATAGCCCAGACTCGTCAAAATAGGAATCGTCATACTTCCTACAGCAGCAACGGTAGCGGGTGCAGATCCGGAGATTGCACCGTAAAAGAGACAGGTTACAACAACCGCACAAGGCATACCGGCAGTTCGGTTTCCAAGAAAATATGCAAAAACATCAAATAGTTTTCTGGAAATTCCGCCTTTTGCCATGATGATTCCGGATAAAACAAACATCGGAACTGCCAGTAACGGAAAAGAATCCAGACCACCAAACATCGCACGGATCAGGTATTTTGCGCCTACTGTAAAAGAAGGATCGCAAACCGATGGAAGAACTGAAGTAATTCCAAGCGTAATGGATACCGGAATGGCGATAACCAGTCCAACCGCAAAGATGATAAATAATATAACTGCAGGCATCTACGCATCCTCCTTTCCTTGGGCTTCTCTATGACCGGCAGAGCCATTATCGGCAGAATATGCCGCAGAACTCTGAGTAATATCTGTATTTGCCTTGATATATGATTCCGGAGTATTTCTTTCAGGATGTGCCGGGTCATATACATTCTCACCTCTTGCAACACGGAATTCAATCACCCAGCGCTGCAGGATGCGGAACGCGACTAATATAAAAGACACAAAAGGCGCCGCCTGAATGTAATACATCGGTATCGAACAGGCAGGTGAGACCTGACCACTTGCCACGGCAGACATCATATAAGAATATGCAAAAGGAATCATATATATAAAAAATATGAGTTCAAAGGTGTGGTTGACCACCTTAAAAATCGCTTTTCCACGCCGGGGAAACATTGCAACAAACTGCTCTATCTTAATGGACAGACATTTTTTGCTGCAGTAGCTAACGCTGATAAACCCGCTCCATATAAACAAATATCGCGTCAATTCTTCGGACCAGGACAGTGACATGGTAAGTGCATAACGGCAAAAAACCTGTATTCCCATAATGAATGTCATGCCAATCAGAAAGAATGTAAGAATACATTCTTCCAGATTCTCATCCAACCAATGAATTATTTTTTTCATTTCTACCTCCTTATAGGATGTTACTTAAATATTGTCCAAAATTCTTAACGAATTTTGGACAATCATATAGAACTTTTATTATTTATAACGCTTTGTGAAGCAAGGTCAGAACCGTATTCAGATCCTTCACTTCCATCTGTCCCGGAGCGGAAGCCTTCGCAGCTGAGCCAAAGGTAAGCGCCGAGCCAAAGACTTCTCCGCATAAGCGGCTGATAACGCCTGTACCCGCCATAGACATTGTAATAACAGGCCTGTCTGCATATTCAGATACCATTTCTTCTGTCGCTGCGAGAAGTGTAAGGACATCCTTTTTATTCTGCGGCATAACAGCAATCTTCGGAATATCAGCATCTAATTCCTGCATCTTTCTAAGCCGTGACACAATCTCATCTTTGTCCGGAGTCTTGAAAAAGTCGTGGTTAGATGCGACAACCTTCACCCCTGCTTCATGAGCGCCGGCAATAATCTTCTTCACAACTTCGTCACCGGTAAATACTTCTACATCAATCAGATCTACATATCCCGACTGGGCTGCCCGGATATTCAACTCGGCATAAGCATCATCTTCAATCGCTTTTTCTCCGCCTTCTTTCGAGGTGCGGAATGTCATAAGAATTGGAGTATCGCCTAATGCATCTCTTAAGTCTTTCAACACATCCAGAACCTGTTCAAAGTTGAATACCCCTTCAAACCAGTCTACACGCCACTCCACAACATCAACCGGAATAGAATCAAAAGTTTTTGCCTCAGCAATGATCTCCTGTTTGGTCACTCCAACAATTGGCACGCAGATCTTCGGAATGCCACTTCCGATTTCAATATTTCTAACACAAACTGTTTTCATAATCTTATCCTTTCTATATGTATATTAGTTAAATTTTAATGCAATTACTCAGCAGATGCAAGAGCAAGCATTTTGGAATAACGCATATTTACAAATACTCCCAAAGCCACACCGATTGCAGTAAGAACAATATTCATCGTCATAACACCTGACGGAGTCATCTTAGAAGCCGCTGTCAGGATTGTGTAGTTACACAGGGATGATGCGATCATAACCAATGCCGTAACAGTACCTTTGATCTTTGGAAAGAGCATATTGCATACGGAAGTAGCAATCTGAAGAAGTCCTCCGGCTCCCGCCCATCCGATTACGAAAGCACCTGCGATACATAACCCCTGGGTTCTGCTTACCAATACCAGGATCATCGTCACAAGACAGATTGCAGGGTAGATCAGGATAAAACGTACATCTTTGATCTTACGAGTTAAGAATGCTGTCACGATAAGCGCAAGCAGAGTTCCTGTGGAATAATATGTTTGCATAATAGAAGGATCTGCCCATCCAACAACTTCCTTTGCAAAATTCTGGGCACAGTTAAGCCATAACTGGAATGTACCTGTACAAGTGAATCCAATCAGAATCATAGCGATGGATTCGATAGAGAAATGAGTCTTTTTCAGGCTCTCAAGAAGTCCTTCTTTCTTTTCTTTGCGCGCATCAGTATCCGGAAGCGGAGCAAAAAGGATCAGAACCACTAATACAATGTAGCAGATGCCGCAGCCAATGAATAACGGGTTGTAAGATACAAGACCTGCTGCGCTTGTTGTTACAGCAACCCCAAGCACGAATGGAAGAAGCATCTGTGAAATAGCGATAAAAAATTTGATTCCCATCGTTGCAACACTAGGTGCCGAATAGAATACTTCCGCAACTGCAGGGTAGATACCTGTATCCAGAAAAGAGTTCGCAATACCACCGAGAATTGCGCAGATATAAGCGATCTGATAACCGCCATTTGCTCCTGCGTTAAATGCCAGCGCAAGACCAATCAGATAGATTGCATAGGACGCTCCTCCGATTACACATGAGATGCGGCGTCCCAATTTATCTGAAAGCGGACCCGCAAACGGAAGTGCAATCAGTCGTCCGAGACCCAACGCGGCAGAGATTGCTGTAATCGCCATTGCTTCAACCCCCCAGCTTGCAGCCAAAGCATCTTTTATTACAGCCTGCCCCAGAACAGAACATCCAACGCCATGAATAAAATAATTTAAATAAAGAATAAGTGCACTTGGTAAATACTTTTTGTTCATTAGAGATACTCTCCTTTTCCTTTGCTATTCTTGATATTTTGTCACAAACACAAGAAACGCCACACCATATCGTTAAAAAATCAACGATTTGTTTGTCTATATTTTATCAATGCCTATGTGAGATTTCCAATACCAATAAGTACAAGAGTTGATGCATTTAAACTATCGAATTGCCAAATAACATATCGCAGAAGATTGTGAAATATGAAAAAAAATGGTAAATTATACTTATCGAACTGCTAATGTTCAATAAAAAGTATATTAACAGATGTTTACAGAAGTAATTTTTAGTAAATGACAGGAGGCAGGCATGACGCTCAATCAGATTTATTATTTTCGGACAATTGCTAACTATGAGAATTATCGAAAGGCTGCAGAGGAACTCTATATCTCCCAACCATCACTTAGCCGCTCCATTGCGCTACTGGAAACGGAACTGGGGGTTCTGCTCTTTGAAAAAAACGGAAGATGTGTCAGTTTGACAAAAGGAGGAAGACTGTTCCTGGAATATGCGAACCGAATTATCGAAGAGTGCGAAAACGCAAAAAATAAGATGAATGAACTTGCAAATAATGGCGGAAAGATTGATATCGGATATGTATTTCCTCTCGCGCTTCATTATATCCCTCATAATGTGAGAGATTTCCTAAATAAAGAAGAAAATAAGAATGTTACGTTTAATTTCTTCCAGAATCATACAAGCGCAATTGCAAAAAAGGTCAAATCCGGAGAACTGGATGTTGGCTTTGGCGGATATATGGAAAATGGAGAATTCGAATTCTTTCCTATATTATCTGATGAAATTGTACTGATCGCACCAAAGGGACATGAACTTGAGAAGAAAGAATCCGTCTCCATCCAGGAAATTAATCATTATCCGGTGATTGGATATGACAGGGAATCCTGGCTTGGAAATTATACAAAACAATTATACAAAAGGCTTTCGCTCCATCCTAACATCGTAGTGGAATGTCCGGATGAGCACTCAATCGTAGCATTGGTAAGCGAGAATTTCGGAATAGCGCTTGTTCCAAAGATCGAAGAGATCGACGAGAACCGTGTAGATATCTACAAACTGAGTGATATTGAACTAGTACATCACACTTTCATGTTCTGGATTCGGGACCGCTATCATCTTCCAGCTGTCGAAAGATTCATTGAATATATGAAGCAAAAAGGCGCATTATCTGCCAAACAATTTATAGAACCAGAAAAATGATAGCCTGAAGGTATCAAAAAAAAACAATAAAGATATTTTATATTATTGTTCTCCGGAATTATAATGATATTGTCACAAACATAAGAAATGCCTTCTGCGAAAAAGACAATAAGGAGAAGGATTTATGAAAACAAATTATCCCAAAATTTTTGAACCTTTAACGGTAAAGAGAATGACAATTCGTAACCGCATTGCTATGACTCCGATGGGATCAAATTACGGCGAGACAAGTGGCGAGATGAGTAACCGCCACATGAATTATTATTCATTACGCGCGAAAGGCGGAGTTGGCCTGATCATTGTAGAGAATGCCAATGTAGAATATCCTGTTGGTTCCAATGGAACAAGTCAGATCCGTATCGATCATGACAGTTTTATGCCGCGTTACTATCAGTTAGTCGAGAATCTTCATAAGAACGGCGCGACAGTTGCCATACAGATTAACCATGCAGGCGCTTCTGCTTCTTCTGCAAGAACAGAAGTGGCGACAGTCTCCTCTTCTAATATTCCAACAAAAGTCGGCGGTGATATTCCACGTCCAATGACCAAAGAAGAGATTCTTACAACAGTGAGAAAATATGGTGAAGCTGCAAAAAGAGCCCAGGCTATCGGTTTTGATGCCGTTGAGGTTCATTGTGGACATTCTTATCTGATGAGCCAGTTCATCTCCCCATATTACAATAAGAGAACAGATGAATTCGGTGGAACGGTAGAGAATCGTCTGCGCTTCCCGCGGATGGTATTGGAAGAGATCCGCAGACAGGTCGGACCGTGGTTCCCGATTATTGTGCGTATTTCCGCAGAGGAGCGTGTGCTTGGCGGAAATACCCTGGAAGATACTCTGGAATATCTGCAGTATATTGATGAGTTCGTAGATATGTATGACGTATCATGTGCATTGAACCCATCTCTCCAATATCAGATTGATTCAAACTATATGCCTGATGGATGGCGTTCTTACCAAGCAAAGGCTGTAAAAGAAAAATACGGCAAACCAGTAATCAATGCTGGAAACTACCGCGATCCAAAAGTTGTAGAGCAGATTCTTGCAAGCGGTGATGTAGATATTGTCGGTATGGGTCGTGGATTAATCGCTGATCCAAACTGGGTAATCAAAGTACAAAACGGCGAAGAAGAGATGCTTCGCAAATGTATCTCATGTAATGTAGGCTGCGCGGGGAACCGTATTGGCGTCAACCGCCCGATCCGTTGTACTGTTAACCCTGCGGTTCCGGAGGGAGATATCTACAAGAAATTGAAAGTTAAGAAAAACTGCAACGTTGTTGTCGTAGGCGCTGGTACTGCCGGCCTTGAGGCAGCATGTACTGCAGCCGAAGTTGGATGTAATGTATTTGTACTGGAAAAGAAAGATCATATCGGTGGATTGTCCACATTTATTTCTGACCTTCCGAGCAAAACACGTATGAAGGATTTCCCGAAATATCTGGAAAAACGTGCGGAAAAACTGCCGAATTTATATTTGTTCTTAAATACCGAAGCTACGATTGAGAAGATCAAAGCCTACAAACCGGATATTGTTGTCAATGCAACAGGTTCCGTACCGCTGGTTCCTCCAATCCCTGGTCTGAGAGAGAATATTGAAGCCGGTAATGTTGCGACGATTTTTGATATGATTAATAATCTGAACGCAGGAAAATATCCGGATGACTTCTGCAAAGGGAAAAAAGTCGTTGTCATGGGCGGCGGTTCCGTAGGTCTCGATGTCATTGAATATTTTGCACCGCGTGGAGCCCAATGCTCTATCGTCGATATGCTCCCTGAGATTGGCATGATCGCTGATCCTATTACTAAATGTTCGATGCGGGAGACCCATGATAAATACGGTGTAAAAGAATACGTAAACACAGCACTCCAGGAAGTAAAAGAGAATGCTTTCGTTGTAAAGACGCCTGATGGAGAGATCAAAGAGCTTGAGTTTGACCTTGGATTCAACTGTCTCGGAATGAGGGCAAATAATCCAATCCTCCCGGCACTTGAGGAAACATTTGCCGACACGGATACATTTATCTACCCGATTGGTGATTCCATCCGGGCACGCCGTATTATGGAAGGCACAATGGATGGTCGTGCAATCCTGAACGTACTTGAATTCAAAGGACTATTAGACCTTGATGAGATAAAATAACAGAATAATATTAATAGAAGGAAAGAGGTAATCACAATGCCAAATATAACAGGACATACAGAATTGGTTGGATTAATGGCTTATCCAATCCGTCACTCACAGTCACCGACAACACATAATCTTGCATATGACAAGAATGGGGATGATGTTATCCAACTTGCGTTTGAAGTAGATAATGATTCTCTGGAAGCTGCTGTCAATAGTATCCGTGCATTAAAAATGCTTGGTTCCAACATCTCTATGCCGAACAAGACGGTTGTTCACAAGTATTTGGAAGAAGTCGACGAAGCAGCCAAACTTTGCGGAGCAATCAATACAGTTGTTAATACCCGCGATGAAAATGGACAGGTTACAGGAAAATTAAAAGGATATAATACTGACGGTATGGGATACTGGCAGGGTATCAAAGAAGAAGGAATTGACATTAAAGGAATGAAGATGGTTCTGATCGGAACAGGCGGTGCTGCTACAGCAATTGCAGTCTGCGGAGCCCTGGAAGGAATTGCCGAACTTCATATTTTCAACATCAAGGATAAATTCTATGCCCGCGGTGAAGAGATTGTAGAAAAGATCAACAATAATACAGAATGCAAGGCAACGATGAATGATCTTGCAGATCTGGATCTTCTGAAAGCAAAAATGCAAGAAGCGGATATCTTCTGCGATGCGACAGGCGTTGGTATGCATCCGCTGGAAGACCTTTCTAATATCCCGGATACATCGTATTTCCGTCCTGATCTGATCGTAACGGATACCGTATATGCTCCAAGGGAGACGGTAATGATGCGTCAGGCAAAAGAAGCCGGATGTACAAGAGTATACAATGGAATGAGTATGATGCTCTTCCAGGCGTTAATTGCAATTGAACTCTATACAGGAAAATCAACCGATATAGAGTATATGAAAGAAAAGTTAGGGATCTAATAATCATATGCCGGAATCTGAATTCCAAAATTAGTATATGGTAGAATAAGAGGATGTCCCCAAGTCAAGTCATGACTGTAGGGACATCCTCTTATTTGCTATTCTATATTTTACAATACCGAAGGATCAACGCTGTAATTTAACTGGTTCTATAAAATAAAAAAAACAGCTTCATTTTACACTGTTCTGCAAAATGAAGCCATAATATCTATTCCCAATACAACTATGCTAATTTGGATTTTGCTACTTCTGCAAGTGTTGCGAATCCTGCTGCATCATTTACAGCCATCTCTGCTAACATCTTTCTGTTCATATCTACGTTAGCAAGTTTTAATCCATGCATGAACTTGCTGTAAGACAATCCATTCATTCTTGCTGCAGCATTGATACGTGCAATCCATAACTGACGCATCTGACGCTTGCGCTGTTTTCTTCCTGCGTAAGAAGATGTAAGAGCTCTCATAACAGACTGTTTTGCAACTCTGTACTGTTTAGAACGTGCTCCTCTGTAACCTTTTGCTAACTTTAAAGTTCTATTATGTTTCTTTTTAGCGTTCATTCCGCCTTTAATTCTTGCCATGTCTTATTTTCCTCCTTCAATACTTCGTTCCAATATCTTACAGATATGGTAATACCTTCTTCATGTTCTTTACATTTGTTGCATCAGTAATGATTGGCTTTCTAAGATTTCTTTTTCTCTTTGTAGATTTCTTAGTTAAGATATGGCTCTTATAAGCTTTATTTCTTTTTAATTTTCCTGTACCTGTTTTTTTGAAGCGCTTTGCAGCTGCTCTATTTGTTTTGATTTTTGGCATGATAATTTCCTCCTTAAAATTTGTATATATTTTTAACGTTTTTCAGTTAAAACCATGCTCATGCTTCTGCCTTCCAGTTTCGGTGCCTTCTCTACAGTTGCAACATCTGCAAGCATCTGTGCAAAATCATCTAAGATGTGTTTGCTCTGCTGCATATGCGCCATCTCACGGCCTCTGAAACGCAAGGTAACTTTTACTTTATTGCCTTTACTGATGAACTTCTTCGCATTGTTGACCTTAGTATTAAGATCATTGGTCTCGATGTTAGGTGAAAGACGCACTTCCTTCACTTCAACGGTCTTCTGCTTTTTCTTCGCCTCTTTTTCTTTTCTTGCAAGTTCATATCTGTACTTACCATAATCGATAATCTTGCATACCGGCGGCTGAGCCTTTGGAGCAATCTTCACAAGATCCAATTCCGCTTCCTGAGCAAGCTTCATTGCCTCTCTTGAGGACATAATTCCTAACTGCTGTCCATCCTCTCCTATTACTCGTACTTCTTTGTCTCTGATCTGCCCGTTAATCATTAATTCGCTAATTGTCTTGCACCCCCATCATAAAAATAAATAAAAATAAGTGAATAGTTTTCGACTATCCACTTTACATATCTGCATAATAAGTTCTATAATATACATTCAGAACATTATACTCAATATCAAACCAATAGTCACCCGATTGTGCTATGGTGAGAGTGGATACTCTACTTTGTTTTTCGCTTTACGCAACATTTAATTTACCACATCTTTCTTATGATGTCAACATGATTTTTTATCTTATTACCCTTATTACCCACATTTTTGTTTTGTTTTTGTTTTTTCCTTAACAATAGCGTTTTTCCTTGAAAATTATGTTCTTTCATGTAATAATAGAGCATAATCTATTTCTTTTGGAATGTTATTATATATTGAGGAGGATTTTTCACATGAAAGACAGAAGTAATTTTTCCAACAAACTCGGGTTCGTACTTGCAGCTGCCGGATCTGCTGTAGGACTTGGCAATATATGGAGGTTTCCCTATCTTGCGGCAAAATATGGCGGAGGAACTTTTCTGCTGATTTACCTGATTCTTGCAGTTACATTCGGATTTACACTGATGATCGCGGAGATCGCATTGGGACGTAAGACCGGTATCAGTGCAATTGGCGCATTCAAGTCATTGGATCGACGTTTTGGATTCTTAGGATTCCTTGCATCCCTTGTTCCGGTTATCATCTTCCCATACTACTCTGTTATCGGAGGATGGGTTATAAAATATTTCGCTGTATTCGTAAGCGGCGGCGTACAGGATGCTGCTGGCGATACTTATTTTACAGATTTTATCAGTGGTACAATGCAGCCAATTGGATGGTTCCTATTATTTTTAGGGTTGACAGCCATCGTTGTTTTATGTGGTGTAGAAAAAGGAATTGAGAAAGTAAGTAAGGTCATGATGCCGATCCTAGTTGTACTTACTATCATCATTGCTGTATACGGTCTTACTTTGGAAGGTGCAATGGAAGGTCTTGTCTACTATATTCAGCCACATATGGCAGATGTATCCGCGAAGACAATCCTTGCCGCTATGGGACAACTCTTCTATTCAATGTCACTGGCTATGGGTATTATGATTACTTACGGTTCTTATATGAAGAAAGAGAACCATCTGGAAAGTTCTGTTCGTCAGATTGAATTATTCGATACAGGAATTGCATTCCTTGCAGGTCTGATGATTATTCCTGCCGTATTCGCATTCTCCGGCGGAGACCGTTCTGCATTAAGCGCAGGTCCTGGATTGATGTTCATGACACTTCCGAAGGTATTCGCAAGCATGAAGTTCGGCGGAGTGATCGGAACAATCTTCTTCGTACTTGTATTTTTTGCTGCACTTACTTCTGCAATCTCTTTGATGGAGACGATTGTATCCGTATTCATGGATAAGTTCGGCTGGACCCGTAGATTTACCGGAATCCTGGTTGCAATCCTTGCCGCCGTTATGGGAATTCCGTCTTCTCTTGGTTTCGGATCATTGAGTTTCATCAGTTGGATGGGCATGTCCGTACTGGATATAATGGATTTTGTAAGTAATAGTGTATTGATGCCAATTGTTGCATTCTTTACCTGTGTCTTCGTAGGGTTCATCATAAAACCAAAAGCAATCGCAGACGAAGTTAAGATTACTGACGGCAAATTCAAAGCCGAGAAGATGTTCAACGTTGTAATCAAATGGGTTGCTCCAATCTTCCTTGTACTTATTCTGACAAGTTCTATCGCAAGCGCTTTGGGAATATTTACACTGTAGTTTGCCTGATTCAGGCATAATATATAAAACGAGAGTGTACAGTTCATATTTGTACACTCTCGTTTTATATGCTGCCAATGATCTTCTCAGTTCGTCTCTTTATCGTTTGTTTCCCATGCAGAATACAGCAACAACTCCAGGACCCGTATGGCTTCCAATCACTGTGCCGATATTATTGATCAGAATGTTATTGATTCCCATCTTCTCTCTGACCAGTTCAGCCACATATTCTGCATCTTCAATGCAATCTCCATGGGTAATCATGATGATGTCATTCTCCCAGCCTTTTGCCTGTTCCACAGCCATGTCTACAATCTTATTCAAAGACCTCTTACGCCCACGTTCCTTGCCAATCACCTGAAGTGATCCGTGATCATCCATATGAATCATCGGCTTAATCTTCACCATGCCGCCCAGAACAGCAACCGTCTTGGAGATGCGCCCGCCTCTCTGCAGATGGTCCAAATCATCAATCGTAACATTATGGCACACATGAAGTTTATTCGCCTCAACCCATTCCGCCACTTCATCAATGGTCTTACCCTCTTCTCTCAGTTTCAACGCATAATATAGAAGTATTGCTTCACCTAGACACGCACATAGAGTATCAATGATAATAATCTTTCTATCCGGATATTCTTCCTTAAGTTCTTCTCCTGCAATACGCATACTGTTATAGGTTCCGCTTAACGCAGAAGAGAATCCCAGATGCAGCACATCCTTCCCTTCTTTCAAGAACGTTTCCAATGCTTTCTTTGCTTCCTCCGGATTTACTTGAGAAGTGACTGCCATCTTTCCTTCTCGCAATTTCCGGAAAAACTCTTTTGAAGATAATCCGTTCATATCTTCGTATGTTTTCCCATCTATCGTGTATTTCAACGGAATAACCGGCACATGCCGCTCTTCCACCCATTCCTTAGGCAAATCTACTGTACTGTTCACTGTAATCACATAGTTGCTCATATCTTAGACCTCCTTCTCTTTGTCTTCCTCCATCATAACACTTCTATCCATATTACGCAAAACTTTCTTCATAGTGATCACGAACAGCACACTAGTCGTAAACACTGAAATAATATCTGCAATCGGCTCTGCGCGGTAGATTCCCATGACTCCCATGAACCTTGGCAAAATAACTGCCAGTGGAATCAACAGAATTACTTTCCTCAAAAGCGCAATAAACAGGGATACTTTCGCCTGTCCCAATGCCAAAAATGTTGACTGGCAAGCAGACTGAATGCCAAAAATCGTAATTCCAAAGAAGTAGATTGGCATCACCTGACATGTCAGTTCCACCAATTTCTCATTATTTGTAAATATCTCCGCATAAATCTGTGGGAACAAAACTGCTATCCCAGCTAAAACGAAGGTTCCGACAAACCCAACTACAATTAGTCTTGTAAATGCTCCCTTTACTCTTTTCCTATTGCCCGCACCATAATTGTAACTGATGATTGGCTGTACTCCCTGTGCAATTCCCTGTATCGGTATGACAATCATCTGCATGATACTGGTCATAATTGACATAGTTCCTACATACAAGTCTCCTCCATAAGTCTGCAGCCCGGAATTAAGCGTAATACTGACCAGACTCTCTGTACTCTGCATAATGAACGGCGAGATGCCAAGCCCTGCAATCTGCTTCACTACTTGCGGCTTAAGACGCATATTTTTTATGCTCAACTTTATGACACTCTTCTTAGAGGTCAGGAATCGAACGACCCACGCCGCGCTGATTGCCTGAGAGATCACGGTTGCAAGTGCTGCTCCTCTTACTCCCATGTTCAGCAGGAAGATGAATACCGGGTCCAGACAGATATTGATCACGGCACCAATTAACACTGATAACATAGCGATTCTCGCCTGCCCTTGTCCACTGATAAATGTATTCAACCCAATCGCAAATTGAACAAATATTGTTCCTATCAAATAGATTCCTATATAACTTTCCGCATATCTGATCGTCGTCTCGCTGGCACCAAACGCATACAGCACCGGCGTCTTAAAAACAGAGAATCCTATCGTAAGCACAATCGAAAACAGAACCAGCATGCCAGCAGAATTCCCCAGGATCTTCTCCGCCTGCTCATGATCCCTTTTCCCTAATGCAATGGAAGCCAACGGCGCTCCTCCCATTCCGGCAAATGCACTGAATGCCGAGATCAGTGTGATAATAGGAAACGTAACACCTACTCCGGTAAGCGCCACATCACCATCTCCCTGAATATGCCCGATATAGATTCGGTCGACAATGTTATATAGCACATTGATCAATTGTGCTGCTACCGCCGGTACTGCCAGCGACAGCATCAGCCCACCAAGCGGCGCAGTTCCCATTCTCTCATCATTCGTTTCTTTCTTCATATGTACACCCTCTTTTTCTAAATCTCTCTCTTTTATATATGCCAATATTGCAACCATTATCTGTGGTTCTATCTATACTTATGGTTCTGTTATAGTTATGTCTCTATTATCATTATGTCTATGATTTTATCCATACTTATGTTCTTCTACGTTTATGCGATTTAATCTTTATATTAACACGATTTACATATATTGTAAAATAACCAATTATAAAATAAGTAGTTACGTGTAACAGTTCAGCCATAAGCCGGATTGTGGGCGAATCATGCTTGCATGAATGAACACACAATCCGGCTTATGAGCAGAGCGC
>NZ_JBNPMC010000010.1:0-92180 GCF_050313795.1 Bariatricus sp. SGI.154 | reverse complement strand
TGAAATGTCTGCTTTTCTGGTGGATAATTACCGTAAAAAACTTTTTTAAATTCTCCCTTTTGACTATAAAAGGCTGAACTGTTACAATAAGGGAGTAAAGGAAGAATGTATATTCTTCACATTTTGATACTTATATGGTACAATAAACTATACATGAGGCTATAAGAGGAGGAAGATAGATGACCAGAGAGCAGGCACATGACATCTTAATGAAATATATGAAGGGTGAGCATTATATCACTCACTCCTATGCGGTAGAAGCGATTATGAGAGGACTCGCCAAGCGCCTTGCGCCAGACGATGTGGAGTACTGGGGGATTGTAGGGCTTCTGCATGATCTTGACGAGGAACAATGTGATTGGCAGCATGACCTAAGTGTACATGGACCGACATCTGTAGAAATCTTGAAAAAAGAAGGAATCGAGGACAAGGTACTGTTCGACGCTATCTGCGCACATAATCCGAAGAGCGGGGTAAAGGCGAAGACGAAACTCCAGTATGCGATTCTTTCAGCTGATCCGATGAGCGGATTCGTGAAAGCGGTTGCCCAGATTTATCCGGATAAGAAGATTGCAAGTGTGAAGCATAAGTCCGTGATGAAGCGGTTCAATGAGATGAGATTCGCGGCAGGAGCGAACCGGGATTATATGGAAGCGATTGAGTTCACAGGATTGAGTCTGGATGATCTGATTGATGTTGCGCTGGAAGAGATGGGCGCGATTGCAGACGTACTGGGATTATAGACTAGATTATTCTACTTGTAAGATGTTCTCGTGCGGGTAAATGGCACATGGAGGTGTAGAAGATATAGACGGCTATATTGATATGCACTGTCATATACTGCCGGGAGTGGATGAATGGGCAAGGCGCAGAATTAGAGTGGTCTATTGGAAACAGTGGAAGAATTTAGTAGTTTGTGAAAACTAGGAAACCGCCGTGTACGGGACCGTACGCCACAGTGGTGTGAGAGGTCGGCTAATCAACGAATGGTTAGCCTCCTGCTCGATTCTTAATATAGATTAAGACCTGTCCTTTTCAAGTCCCACAAGGCGTTCTTTCATCTCATTAACTGCAGTCACTTCATCTTCTTTGCCTTTATCGCTAAAGTAGGATAATACTTTCTCTAAATAGGTCCAAACTGGTCTTAGAATGGAGGTGCGTTCTTCGGCAGAAAGATCCGGATTATTCGCAATATAATTAATAGAATTCCCACAGATCAGTTTCTTGGAATGAATAATCAGGTCAAAAGATATCGGTCCCGAGTTATGGTAGACTTCTAACCGCAATGCCAGTGCCTTTTTGTGGACATCAACAGAGTCTTTTAAGCGGTTCAGATAGAAGTAATCGGTTCCAATATTTTCATAGGTTTTAGCAATTAAGGCTTTGAGCGAATCCTGGGTCTCGTTCACAAGGATTCCTTGCAGCATTTGTTGGCGAAGTGTCAGTGATGCTATATGTTTTTCGAGAGCAGTATGGAAATGTTGCTGTTGTTCGCTTTTTTCTGTGGTGGTCTTTCCTTTGTTGAGATAGTATGCGCCCATATTTCCCAGAATCTTGGATTCTATAATTATCTTCTGTTCTAATTCTTCTGGGACGGTTAGGTGCAGGGTATCTAGTTTTTTCTTGGCTTCCGTCAGCATGAGATAGCCTTGTTCTTTATATGCCATGTCTGGAGCGGCAAGTATAATTGTGTAGGCATAGCCGCTTTGCTTCTCTATGTAGCGTAATTCGTCCATCGCAGAAGCAGCCTTGGGATAGTTCGGCAGATTCCTGGTGAATTCTTGCGCTATTTTAAGGTTTCTTGCGAAATCTTTCGTGTTGTCGAATACGTCAGATGCAAGATAGATCATGTTGAGGAGTCTCTGGTCGTATTTACTGTGCAGTATTCTATATGCTTCATATGCCAGTTCGGCATAGGGTTGGGCTTCATAACAGTCTGTGTTGTGTTTTGTCCGTAATGTCTGATCAAGATTATTGCAATAAGTTCTGCAGTTTTCAATCGTTATTTGTAATCTCTTATATAATACTTCTCGGACTAATGGATGTAGAAATAGTCTTCGCTGATTATCATTACAAGTGCTCTGAATCCAATTGCGTCTGATGAGTTGCTGCAGTCCATTGATCTGTTGCTGATTCAGATCGGTCAATTCGCAGAATGCATGACGAGGAAGTCCATCTAAGGGCAGCAGAATGGCATTGCGGATTACGCTTAATTGAGGCTCTTCTTTTATAATGGAATCCTTTTGGAAGAGATGATCAATATGGCTGAAGATTGTCCGGTTCTCGTTGTCCGGATTCAGCACTTCTAACTGATTGTCTATGGTTTTTAGTTCCTTGATCTCTTCAATCAGAGCAGCGATATTAAGGGTATCATTTTCTTCTAATTGGCATGCATATAGTATCATTGCCATCGTGTTGTAGCGAAGCAATGAGCAGAGCGATTCGATCTGTTCATCGGCTATGTCCTGCCTGGTATAATAGTGATAGAATACATCTCTCCAGTTTTCGAGAGGATGGACTTTCGTACTGTCGCGAAAATCAATTCTCGTTGTGATAATAATAGGGATGTTGAGTTCTTTTAATGCCTGGAAGGCAGGACTGTCCAGTTCGGTAAAACACAGGTTCGCGTTATCGTGTGCATTGGGACTGTTGCGTATCAGTTCATCGTCGTCGAAATTGTCAATGAGTAGGATGCTTCCGGTCTCTTCTCGCAGTAATTCTATGATAGTGTTGTATTTTTCGGCATAATTCTTCGGGGCTTTCTCGGAAATTAGGCGTATATTACAGATTGTGTTGTAAAAATCTTTCTGAAATGATACAAATATTATCTTGCCCTGATATCTTTCATTGGCGTAGTATCGGGCGAGCGTAGTCTTGCCAATTCCTGCGGTACCAGACAGAAATAGAATATGATTATCCGCAAGGGCATCGTCTATTGCTGACAGTTCATGGCCTCTTCCATATACTTTAGTTGTGGCGCTTTTGTTTTGTTTATACAGCCGGGGGTTTTGAGGACTGTGCAATGCTTCTAATCTTGCAAGCCGCTGGGACAGGGTGTGATGCTCTAAGGCATTCCGAAGATTCGTATATTTGGATTTCTTAAGAACCTTTTGGAATTCTTCGGTGAATGATTGGCAGAGGCGGCAGATATCCTGCGGAGTCCCATGTTGGGTAATATAACTGCCTGTTTTTTGGACTTTTTCCTGTATGCTGAGCGTATTGATATCTGAAATATGGAATATAGGGATTCGCAGATCCTGTAATATACGCTGGTATGTCTCTGGAAGATTAGAGTGTGTCATGTTCTGCAGCGTCTCACGGACTGCTTTGTCCAAATCGGCATCAATGTCTGCCATAGTGTTATCTTTTAGATAATTGATAAAAATATTCGCCAGGGGATTGATGGCGCCTAGAGTAGAAGAAAATATAGGATTGTCTGCAATGGTTACAATAAGATTGACTGCCAGGTCTTTGATGTCCTGTGTGTTTAGGGTGACATCGTGCTGGTTTAGGGTGACGTTTACATCTTGCATAAGCAACCTCCTCATAAGTAATGAGTTTGGAATAGAAGTATATTCGTTACGAATAAGAAACCAATTATATTATATCATATTTTGGAGGGAGCGGGGTGTATGGGAAATTGATAAGCGGGTGTAGGAACGGAGAAGGCGGGCTGTCTGAGAAAACGGAGCAGAGGATAATGCGTATGTCCTGACCGATGATTCCGGGTGAGGATGTCAATGCTTGAATAAAGACTGAATAAACGACAAAAATAAGGATAAAATGTCGAAATATATAGTAAAATATGATAAAATAATTATGGTTAATCAATGGTAAGGGAGCAAAAAGCAAGGTTTTGCTTTGTTTTCTTGCCGTTTTTTTATTTCTGAAAAAATTCTGCAAGATTCAAACATTATTTATCAATGCTGTATAGCAATCAAAAGGGGAAACACGATGTCATTGGTTACATATTTATTCAAGATTAGGGAAAAAGAAGATTTTGCAAGATGCAGTAATTTCTTGCATAAGTTTTATATCCATGAGCCTCTGGGTCAGGAAGAAACAGAAAAAGTATATTTTAGAATTATCGAACCGGAGCAATCGGGAAGTAAAAAGAGAATTTATGATGTACTGGATCAAAAAGAAAAGTTTAAGGAGATTAAGCGCCCAATTCAGAATTTCCGTACAGAGTATGACTTGCTATTCATAATTTATATTGATGCACAGTTGATGGATGAGATTGTTATGTACCAGGATCTCATATTAATACAGTCATTCTATAAGGAACTACCGCTATACTGCGTGATAGAGGGAGATAGAGCCTTTTATCATAAACTTTCGCAGTATCTGTTCTCGGCTATCAGGGAAATGGAATTGGGAGATAAGATCTTCTATCTGGATAAGGAAGATAAGTATCTCAAGAGAATGCAGGAGAATAACGTACAGTTGTCAACTAGTTTTTTTCCGTTACTGTTGATAAATAGACAGAATCTAAGCAGGCTGAAAGAAAGATGTATTGTGCAGTTAGGAGAAGGGGTCGCGAAGAATATACTTCTGAATAAGATGTATGATAGTTCTGAATCGGCGCAATGGCATGAGTTGACAGGAATTGTCAAATTATTTTATGCGAATAGAGGAGTGTTTAGTGAGATTCGTGGGCAGGATTTATTCGATATTGTCACTCGGGTAGATACTTTGAGTTTAATCCTGCTGACATATTCTATGAAGAATCTGGCAGATTGGCATAAGAGTATAGATGAGAGAGAATTAAAGAAGTATATTGATACCATTCATCAGTATGCGAATGCATGTTATCAGTTATTGGAGAATATATTGTTTCATTCAGATGCCGGATGGGGAGCATTATCTGTGCGTATACATAGACCTGGTGAAGAGTCTGACAGCAAATATCTGAAGGATTATTATGGGATAACTGATATGGAAACGCCATTTTTTGAACTGATTATTCGGGATTACTCTGGCAAAACGTTGTCAGGAAATATAGCAGAACATTTCTTGGAACAACTGAAGGAAGATGATCAGGAGATGTTTCGGGGATTGAATCCAGAGAATTTGTTCTGCAGTTCGTTGGGAGAGCATGATGAATTTGAAGAGACGTGGAAAGACTTCTATTGTAATCCGGATAATATAGGCAAACATTTTGGACTGCGAATCTTTCAGCGGGTAATATCAGAATATGAAGGATACTTTAAGGCGGAAAGTCATCGCCAATATCAGTGGGAGGCGGGAGATGGTTATCATTATCATCTGTCTGAAGACATGATGGATGAGTATGTGATGCCGGGAACTGCATACTACATTCTTCTCCCGTTGAAGAACATGCAGCAACAGATTTTTGATACAGTTATGACTCAAGAGTATGGGAATTGGCTGTGCAATAAACCGGAAGAGTTATTTCGCTTGCAGGCATATCCATTTGCAGAGTTTAAACAAGGAATTGCGTTTGAATATCAGAGTGAAAAAGAACAGTACATTCAGGCTATGGCTTCGCGAATGAAGAAATTTATGGAGAAAAAAACGAATGCGGTTCTGTCTATAGATGTAACAGAAGAGGAAAGTCGTTTGGCAGAATTATATGTAAAGACGTTAATCATAACTCTTTATGCATTACAAGAAAAACTATATGTCATAATATACGGATGTACGCAGGAATTTATTGATCAATTCGTGGGAGTAATGAAGGAATTGTATGATATTAATCTGGAAGCAATGTTTGATGGATGCGATTCTCAGATAATATTGATATCTAATTCTTATGGTGAAACTGTTTTTGTGCCAGGAAATATCAGAAAGACGGATGGGATGAATCTGTATATTAGCCGGATGAAAGGTGTGGAATGTGGTACGCTGATTCGACCATGGGATTATAAGGAAGATATTACCGAGTTCGCATCATCCTATATTCCGGCAGATGTATTGGTGCAAAGAAACGGGAGGACTTTATTTCAAGAGTGTGTTGACGGTATCCTGAAGGGGGATATACAGAAGGAGAAGTTTGGTTGCAAAATATGTGATACTCATATGCGTTTGGGTTCGACAATTCATATTAATCATTTCTTTGAGGCGGAGATTCTGCTCGGTGTGAAGTATTTTAGAACGCGATTTGCGTTTTTAATTCTTAGAGATATGTTTGATATTCTGAAAAAGGAGCAAAAGATTACTTTATATGGATATGCTTCATATTCAGAACCTCTTTTGGTGGAACTGAAGAATGCAATCGGGATGCTGGATCGCAAGATAGATGTAGATTATATTGTGTTAGAGCGGGAAGAGGAGCGAAGAGGTCTATCGCACACAGATAAGATACGGTATAGCAGGCAGGAGCAGAAGACCGAGAAGAATAGAAAGAGGAAATATATAGTCATAGTCCCGATCAATTCGACATTGAAGACGCATCAGCGTCTGATTAATCTTTTGAAAGAAGAAGAGAAAGAGTTTGAGAAGAGTGACGTTATTAAGAATTATGCTTTGATTCTTGTTGGAACTGAGAAGGAGAATAATTACTGGAAGCGTGTGGGGGATCACGAACTGGAGTGTAAGATAGAAGAGATTCGACCTCTTCCACAATACTATATAGATATCAATATAGATTATTTTGAGCCGATGACCTGCTCGCTTTGTTTTTCGGATAATCCATTGCTTGAAGAACCGTTGGTAGAGACAAATGCGGCATCTACGATTCCTAATCAGGCATTTGGGATTGTAAAAGATGATAGATTTAATGGAAGAAACTTGAAGAATATATCAGAAATCATACGGCGAGAAGAAGAGAAATTAGCTGTGCTGGAAGATTGCTTCTGGTATGGGCACTACCAGAGGAATGACGGGCATTATCTGTATTACTGCCGCACTGACAGGCTGGTGACCATTGCTGCGCGGCAGATTCAAGAATCGTTGGGAGAGTGGCGGAAGAACTTTAAAGTGTCTGAGAATGAGTATCATATCTTAGTGGTTCCGATGCATTTTAGCAATTGTGGATTTGTGGAGATGGTAAATGACAAGATATTCGCGGGAATGGCCTCCATATTAAGGATTGATTTTAATAAGGAATTCAGAAGCAATGCGTATACGAAGTTCTCGTACATCCGACAGTATATCCAACAGTTGAGCGGAAAGGATGAGGCATATGTCAAGTTCCACTTTGTTGATGACAGTATCATTACAGGCAGAACTTACTTTCGGGCCAAAAGTTTAATGGAGTCTATCACGGATATGGGGAGCCAGTTTTGTAAGAATGTTCATGTTCGGATATTCGACCGTATTTTTGTGCTGGTGGATCGCAATTCCAAGGACACGAAGAGTCAGTATATTTCATCAGAAGTGGACAGAGACTGTCTGGATGATTATTATTACACTTATTTGCAACTGGAGATATCCAGTCTGCGTAATTATGGGGATTCCTGTGTGATATGTAATCTGTATCAGGAGGCCGAACTATTGAATAGGACAGCATCTACGAAGGTTGTGGAAGATTATTGGAAGAATGGCAAGGAGAAGTTCGGCTTAAAATCAATCGAAGAGAGACGAGGCGATGAGGAAAATGCCGAATATCAGAAACGAGCATTTAGAAGATTGTTGACAACGCATATTGTGAAAGTATTATTGCGAGAATTAGGATATAATCATCAAAAAGAGAATGCATTAAAGATATTCCTGGGGCTTTTGAAACAGGATTGGGTGATGCGTACGGATAAGGAAGAGGCTTTTGAATATTTCATCTCATATCTGAAAGTAATCTCCAGACCATTTCTGGTATTCGACAAGGCGGTAAAAGAGGCAATATTTGATATTCTGCTGAATATCATCTGCTCTATCATAGACAAAGACTATGACTCTATGGAGAAAAAGCGTGAATGGAAGAAGAAGGAGGTAAAGAAGTCATGGGAGAAGATCCGGGAAGATATATTGAATTCTTTGAGTGATAAGCAGAAAAGGGATCTTGTAATGGCAGTTATGAAGCAGCTTACAGAACTAAAGAGTAATTACATTATAAGGCGGAGAAGTTTGGAATGCTTTTATCATTTTATAGATGAAAAGGGGGTTGAAGAATCTGAGAAAGAAGACTTTTGGCGAAGATATCTTATCTTAGTGAAGAGACTGACAGGAACAAGTTCTGATACCAGTAAGAGTTATTGGCTGGACCATATGCTCTACCGGGGGAGTGAATATGGAAAAGATCCGGAAGGCAGATGCGTTCTGTGGAATCCGGAGGTTAAGGAAATCGCTATTCTTGAGAACACGAGGAATTTCCGGGATGGGATAGATAAGATGTATGCAAGACTAAGCAGTCAGAGACATGAGACGGATGCATTAGAAGGATATATTGGGTGTTTAACGAATGAGGAGTATCATAATTTCTGCCTTGAGAAGATGATAGAACGGAAGAAGGAAGAACTAATTGTCTTGTCTAAGGAAGAATGCAGAGAACAGTTGAGGCATCTGTTGACAGAGAACAGTGCATGTACTGCTGGGAGAATGGAAAGTATATTTAGGCAGAGTGATGATAATAAGATGAGAGTTGAGATTTGTCAGAAGCAACTTCGAGTGCAGGATGATCTGATGAAAAAGATGGAGGCTGGGCTAGATATATTGAATAAGGAATACAGTCAGGAGGATTATCAGTATAAGAATTTCCAGGGATTCTGCGGGGAGATGGGATGGTTTCAGAATGGTCAGTATACTTCGGAGGGTATCTGCGAGATCGCAGGATGTCTGGGAATGAAGCGCTTATGTGAGAATGCGAGGAGAAGTAATGTGGAGACTCTTGAGAACTTAAGAGTGTTTGTCAATCTGGCATCAGAGATTCTGAATCATTGTCATGCGCAGTTTCTGATTGAATGCGAAAATAGTGCTGAGTATTATGCGGAACTGATTAACAAAGGATATCTGGACAAATGCGAGATGTTCGGAAAAGATGTGAATGATGCCAGGGTGATAGTAGATGTGAAGCGAAAGTATACTATGTTGGCGAGTTCAACAGGGTATTCGACTTATCTCGAGGATGCTATGCAGGAAATCTTAAATAAGGCAGAGGTTATGTTTAAGATTGAGAAATATGGATATTATCTCAGTAAGGAGTATTTTGTATGGAAATTAGGATATGAGAGCAAATTTCCGGCATATTTGTGTGCAAAATATGACTGGGATGAGGCTATGATCTACAGGGTCAGGAATCTGATGATGTTCAAGTGGGAACTGGAACATAGTATCTTCGATGTAAAGAAATCAGGATATCTGCATGAACTTGCGGTGGCACATAATCAACTGGAACTCTACAAGAGAAGGAAAAGCGTATCTCACACTGATTTGGAGAGAAGGCGAAACAAATTCCAGGCATTGGCCAGTGAGATTAATCAGCCGTCAGAATGTCCTAAGATAGAGACCTCGGAAGTCTTGAGCAGATCGGACGATATGCTGATTCTATTGGCGGATATGAGAGTGAGTGATATCTATAGGCAGAGTCTGAACCGTGAGTTCTACCAATCAGGAGATAAGTTCAAAGATGTGCGTTGGAGAACCAGGTGGAATACACTTTGGAAAGAAAGAGTGATCAGAGAGATTAATCAAAAGAAAGGCAATACTTATATTGAAAATGTAGAATCAGAAGTGTATGATAAGAGAAATGAGATTGCAGTAAGAGTATACATGGGCAATGCTATCCTTGATGAAGCGAAGGTGCCGGATGATGAGATATTGACTGCAACACATGATACAGTAGATGAATTATTTTCACTTCTGCTTGCGCTTGTTTTGAATCCGGGAAAGGAGAAGAGGGGTAGGAGGAATAAGGATGGCGAGATAGAGGTATATATTAGCAAGACGGAACATGATACCATCCGAATTGCTAATCCGACAGAGTGTGATGAGACAATTCTTCCCAAGATACGACGTGGATTAGAGCACGAGCCGATCCGAGGCGAGGAGGGGATTACTCTATGGAGTATGAATTGTTATTTGAAGCGTGTTAAGGTGGCATATGCACGGAAGTTTCTTCAAGAGGCTGGGAACAGTGAAGCAGAGATTGAGACAGTAAAAAGAAAAATTATGAAGTTGTTTGAGGATGAATATCAGATTAAGATTGATATGGTCGAACATGATAAGGAGAAATTCTTTTCGTGTGAGATACCTGTTCTTAGCAGGAAATATGAACAAGGAGAGGGTGAAAGGAGTCCATTATGAAAAAAGTGATATTATTAGAAGATAATCTGAAAGTGGCAGAGGAATTTATAGACCAGTTAATAGAATGGAAAGAAAAAGAAAAAAGGGATATAAAGATAGATAAAATGCTGTTTTATGAAGATACTCTGAACGCTGAGGAAGTAAAAGAACTAGAAGGAGTTCGGAGCATTTGCAACAAAGGTATAGATGTGGAGTGGGTAAATGTCATTAGTTTTGATTATGTAATGGATAATTTGTACAGTGATCCTGATAATCTGTTCATTTTTGATACTTATCTGCTGTCTGATGAAAGTTTTGTGTTCAAATATCGTGTTAATGTCGGTTATGCATTGCAGAAGATTAATGATAAGCGGATCTGGTTTTACACGAATGCGGGAGCGGATATTAAGGATAGTATAGATCGGATCTTTGGAGATATGGTTATAGAGACAGAACTTGAGGAAGGTCGGCATATGTTGCGTTTCATGGATAATAAGGAATTCGTTCAGAAGGTCGGGTAATATATATGGGGCAGAAAATGTACTATTACACATCGACGGATACGATGAGCAAGATATTAACCGGAGGGAATCTGTTTGCTACGAATCTGGGATATATGAACGATGCGCGGGAATATGTGCATGGGCTGAGAACTGTGAAAAAGACACTGCAGGAAAATGGGATCAATGTAGATGATATATTTTCGGAAGAGTATATAGAAGAGTATGCAAGCCGGGAAAAGGAACTTACGTATTTCTCCATCTCCTTTTGTGAGAATAATGATCTGCTTAGCCAGTGGACTACTTATGCCAAGGAATCTGGTGTCAGCATAGAGATGGACTTTACGGAAAACGAGGATGTGGAGTTCATGGTTAAGGATGATGAGAATCAGGAGATACGTATAAAAGCGCGTCCGGAGAAAATTCAATATGTAGAAAGCAGGTGGGGGAATCCCGGAGAGATAGATGAAGTGTGGAAGCGGTTTGATTCTTCTAAGATGTCTGAAAAGTATCTTAAAGAGATGGGAGAGAAGATTAGTGCATACATAAAGCAGTTTGATTTTGTTCAGGAGAATGAGTACAGAATTGCTTTTGACAATGCATCGATGGGATGCACGCCTAAGATTGATTATCGATCGGATAAGCATGTCTTGAAGCCATATATAAGTGTGGAATGCGTAGGAGGATGGCCGATCACTTCTATTATGGTGGGACCGGGGTTCAATCAGGACGTGGTACTACAGAGCGTAAGGTTTTTCTTGAATCATGCAAAAGTAAAGTCGAACAAATTGCTCACGCAAGGTCAGTGGAAGGAGCAGATTGAAGTGTATTTTATGAGTGGTGGCAATGAATTCATAGAGATTTGGAACGAGTTGAATAAAGATAAAAGTCTGAATGGCTTTGCTGAAAGATGGAAAGCGCTCGGGGATGATCCCAGAAAAGAGATGGATGAATATTGGAAACAACTATGGGTAGAGAAAGTGAGGCTGGCAGTTAAAAAGGGCATTGAAAAACGTGTGAATGGGCATGAATCTTCTGCAGAAAAATATCGAAAATTAGTAGGGGAGCATTTCTTTACGACGAGTGGCATTATTCTTAAAAAATCCGACATACCATATATTTATTAAAAGAGATATGCTGAGTATGGCTGATTAATGGCAAGGATAAATAGCAGAGTAAATCTGCTTTGTTTCCTTGCCATTTTATCTGTTGTAACAAGGGCGTCTGGGACTTTTGTCAATATATGTCGAACGATTCCAATCCTCCCAGTCTTGCCTTTTCCCTTCCAATATACTATACTTTTCCGGGAGTTGTCTGCAAGAGAAGCGCAGACGATTGGGAAGATGTACAATACTACTGCGAGGTAAAGCGTATATATACGGATATAATATAGAAGAAACGGAATAATATACGTCTGCAGAAGAGACTTGAGAAGAGTCTTGCAAGAAAGCAAAAGACGGGATATACTATTTGCCGTATTGAATTATTTGTACATGGCAGGATGATAAAAATAGAATGAATACATATTACAGATATTTTTGGAGGAACCAAATGAAAAAGATAATCTTTACTGTACTGCCTGTCTTATGGATGGCGCTTATCTTCATGTTTTCCGCTGCCCCGGCAGACGATTCAAGTGAGTTAAGCCTATCCGTAGGTTGTGTGATAGCAGATGTCTTTATCCCTGAATTCAGTGATTGGTCTGATGCCAGGCAGGAAGCGTTCATCGAGCGTATCGATTACCCGGTGCGCAAATGTGCCCATGCCTCAGAATACGCAGTTCTTGGAACTCTCTTAATGCCTGCGTTTCAAAGTTATAATAAGGATAGCAGGAAGGGGGATAAGAAGCGGTATAAGAAGGGCAGTTATGATAAGGGTGATTATAATAAGAAGAGTTGCCGGAAGAACAGTATGAATATCAGTATAAATATCAGAAAATCAATATACTACTCTGTCATCACAGGTGTCGCCTATGCCGCAAGTGACGAATTCCACCAACTCTTTGTCCCTGGAAGAGCCGGCAGGATAACGGATGTAATGATCGACAGCCTGGGACTTATGATGGGAATCCTTTTTGCATATATTCTTCTAATGCTATATGCCGGAAAACGGTCAAAATCAGGTGAAATCGCGTAAAAAAACAAGTAAAACCCCTTGACAACGCCAATATTTCGTAATACACTAATTTAGCGTGTATTGGAAAACGCAGTATTTTTGATGCGCGAAACCAATATTCATGCAAGATGAATAAGCAACTTATTATAATCGTAGGAGGTGAAAGAGAATGCCAACATTTAACCAGTTAGTAAAGAAAGGACGCCAGACATCTGTAAAGAAGTCTACAGCTCCAGCGCTTCAGAAAGGGTATAACTCTTTAAGAAAGAGAAGTACTGACGCATCTGCTCCGCAGAAGAGAGGTGTATGTACAGCAGTTAAGACTGCTACACCTAAGAAGCCTAACTCAGCACTTAGAAAGATTGCCAGAGTTCGTCTGTCTAACGGTATCGAAGTAACAAGTTACATCCCAGGAGAAGGCCACAACCTTCAGGAGCATAGCGTTGTTCTTATCCGTGGAGGAAGAGTAAAAGACCTTCCAGGTACAAGATATCATATCGTTAGAGGTACACTTGATACAGCAGGTGTTGCTAAGAGAAGACAGGCACGTTCCAAATACGGTGCTAAGAGACCAAAAGATGCTAAAAAGTAATTTCTTAGTGAATGCAAGCGCAAGCGCCGCGTGAACTTAGAGATTATTTTGTTCTTCTGAACGAAGTGAAGAAGAACTTCCATTTAGTAAGAATGTAGTCACAAACAGAACTATGATTAAGTAAGTTGCAAGGATATAGATACTATGTCCAGCACTACACATTATCATTAGAGAGACACATGTGAGTACCGATGAATTAATCAGTGTAACAAGAATTGCACAATAATGTTTAAGGAGGGAAGGACCGTGCCACGTAAAGGACATACTCAAAAAAGAGACGTATTAGCGGATCCATTATACAATAACAAAGTGGTTACGAAGCTTATCAACAACATCATGCTTGATGGTAAGAAAGGCGTAGCGCAGAAGATTGTATACGGAGCATTTGACAGAGTTGCGGCAAAATCCGATAAGCCGGCGATCGAAGTATTTGAAGAGGCAATGAACAACATCATGCCAGTACTTGAGGTAAAGGCAAGACGTATCGGTGGAGCAACATACCAGGTACCAATCGAAGTAAGAGCCGACAGAAGACAGGCTTTGGCACTTCGCTGGCTGACATTGTATTCTCGTAAAAGAGGAGAGAAGACAATGGAAGAAAGATTGGCTAATGAGATTCTTGATGCAGCAAACAACACAGGCGCATCAGTGAAGAAGAAAGAAGACATGCACAAGATGGCTGAAGCAAATAAAGCATTTGCTCACTATAGATTCTAGGAGGCAGCAATAATGGCTGGAAGAGAATATCCATTAGAGAGAACCAGAAATATCGGTATTATGGCTCATATTGATGCTGGTAAGACTACGCTTACAGAACGTATTCTTTACTATACCGGTGTAAACTATAAGATTGGTGATACTCATGAAGGTACTGCTACCATGGACTGGATGGAGCAGGAGCAGGAAAGAGGTATCACGATTACTTCTGCAGCTACAACATGTCACTGGACCCTTGAAGAAAACTGCAAGCCAAAACAGGGTGCGTTAGAGCATCGTATTAATATTATTGATACTCCGGGACACGTTGACTTTACCGTAGAGGTTGAGCGTTCGCTTCGTGTACTTGATGGAGCTGTAGGCGTATTCTGTGCTAAGGGTGGTGTTGAGCCGCAGTCAGAGAATGTATGGCGTCAGGCTGACACATACAACGTACCAAGAATGGCATTCATCAACAAGATGGACATATTAGGTGCAGATTTCTATAATGCCGTAGAGCAGATTAAGACAAGACTTGGTAAGAATGCAATCTGTCTTCAATTGCCAATCGGTAAGGAAGATGAATTCAAGGGAATCATTGACTTGATGGAGATGAAGGCTTATATCTACAATGATGATAAGGGCGATGATATTTCTATCATAGATGTTCCGGAAGACATGCAGGAGGATGCAGAACTCTACCGTTCAGAACTGGTTGAGAAGATCTGCGACCTGGATGATGATCTGATGATGGAATATCTGGAAGGCAATGAGCCATCCGTTGAAGATATGAAGAGAGTTTTAAGAAAAGCTACTTGCGAATGTTTGGCAGTTCCTGTATGCTGCGGTTCTGCTTACAGAAACAAGGGTGTACAGAAACTTTTGGATGCAGTTATTGATTACATGCCTGCACCAACAGACATCCCGCCGATCCAGGGCGTTGATGCGGACGGTAATGATGTTGTAAGACACTCTTCTGATGAAGAACCATTCTCAGCCCTGGCATTCAAGATTATGACAGACCCATTTGTTGGTAAACTGGCATACTTCAGAGTATATTCTGGTACAATGAACTCCGGTTCTTATGTACTGAATGCAACAAAAGGCAAGAAAGAACGTGTTGGACGTATCCTTCAGATGCACGCCAACAAGAGAGAAGAACTTAGCAAAGTATATTCAGGCGATATCGCTGCAGCAATCGGATTCAAGTTCACTACAACTGGTGATACAATCTGTGACGAGCAGCATCCGGTAATCCTGGAATCCATGGAATTCCCAGAGCCGGTTATCGAACTTGCTATCGAGCCTAAGACGAAGGCTTCCCAGGGCAAACTTGGTGAGTCTCTTGCAAAACTTGCGGAAGAAGACCCGACATTCCGTGCTCATACTGATCAGGAGACTGGACAGACAATCATCGCCGGAATGGGAGAACTCCATCTGGAGATTATCGTAGACAGACTTCTTCGTGAGTTCAAGGTAGAAGCTAATGTAGGCGCGCCTCAGGTTGCTTACAAAGAAGCATTTACCAAGGCTGTTGATGTTGACAGCAAGTACGCTAAGCAGTCTGGTGGACGTGGACAGTACGGACACTGTAAAGTTAAGTTTGAGCCAATGGACATCAATGGTGAGGAGACATTCCAGTTCGAGTCTACCGTAGTTGGTGGAGCGATTCCGAAGGAATACATTCCGAAGATTGGTGAAGGTATTGAAGAGGCTATGCAGTCTGGTATCCTTGGCGGATTCCCGGTTGTTGGTGTTAAGGCTAACGTATACGATGGTTCTTACCACGAAGTCGATTCAAGTGAAATGGCATTCCACATCGCTGGATCATTAGCATTCAAGGATGCTATGAAGAAAGCCGCTCCGGTACTTCTTGAGCCTATTATGAAGGTTGAAGTAACCATGCCGGAAGAGTACATGGGTGATGTTATCGGTGATATCAACTCACGCCGTGGACGTATCGAAGGTATGGATGACCTTGGCGGTGGAAAGATCGTTCGTGGATATGTTCCATTGTCAGAGATGTTCGGATACTCTACAGATCTTCGTTCCAGAACGCAGGGACGTGGTAACTACTCAATGTTCTTCGAGAAATATGAGCCAGTACCGAAATCTGTACAGGAAAAAGTATTATCGAATAAAAATGCTTAATTAAATAGTAAAAAGGCTTGAAAAACTGCATGATTTGAAATATAATCAGAGTTAGCCGAGTAAACGTAAATATAATAACATGCCTATAAAGGCGCTATAATAAGGAGGATATTCAAAATGGCAAAGGCTAAATTTGAAAGAACAAAACCACATTGTAATATCGGTACAATCGGTCACGTTGACCACGGTAAAACAACTTTAACAGCTGCTATCACCAAGACTCTTGCAGAAAGAGTTGCTGGTAACGCTGCAGTAGATTTCGAGAACATCGATAAGGCTCCAGAAGAGAGAGAGCGTGGTATCACAATTTCTACAGCTCACGTTGAGTATGAGACAGAGGCTCGTCATTATGCACACGTTGACTGCCCAGGACATGCTGACTACGTTAAGAACATGATCACAGGTGCTGCTCAGATGGATGGTGCTATCCTTGTAGTAGCTGCTACTGATGGTGTTATGGCTCAGACAAGAGAGCACATCCTGCTTTCTCGTCAAGTAGGTGTTCCTTACATCGTTGTATTCATGAACAAATGTGATATGGTTGACGATGAAGAACTTCTTGAATTAGTAGAAATGGAAATCCGTGAACTGTTAGATGAGTATGAGTTCCCAGGAGATGATACTCCGATTATCCAGGGATCTGCTCTTAAGGCTCTTGAAGATCCATCAGGAGAGTGGGGAGACAAGATCATGGAACTCATGGATGCAGTAGATAGCTACATTCCAGATCCACAGCGTGCAACAGATCAGCCATTCCTGATGCCTGTAGAGGACGTATTCTCTATCACAGGTCGTGGAACAGTTGCTACTGGTAGAGTAGAGCGTGGTGTTCTTCATGTATCTGACGAAGTTGAGATCGTTGGTATTCACGAGGAGACAAGAAAGACTGTTGTAACAGGTGTTGAGATGTTCCGTAAGCTTCTTGATGAGGCTCAGGCTGGTGATAACATCGGTGCTCTTCTTCGTGGTGTTCAGAGAACAGAGATCGAAAGAGGACAGGTTCTTGTTAAACCAGGTTCTGTAACATGCCACAAGAAATTTACAGCTCAGGTTTACGTTCTGACAAAAGATGAAGGTGGACGTCATACTCCATTCTTCAACAACTATCGTCCACAGTTCTACTTCAGAACAACAGACGTTACAGGTGTTTGTAATCTGCCAGAAGGCGTAGAGATGTGTATGCCTGGAGATAACGTAGAGATGACTATCGAACTGATTCACCCAGTTGCTATGGAGCAGGGACTTCGTTTCGCTATCCGTGAAGGTGGTAGAACAGTTGGATCAGGAAGAGTTGCTACAATCATCGAGTAATCTTTGATTAGTTATTGCAATTAAATGAATTTATTCCCAGAAACCAGAGTTTCTGGGAATTTTTAAAAACAGAAAAAATAGTGAATACAAAGAAAAAGCCGATGGGAATTTATTCCTGTCGGCTGTCTGTGATAATAATTCAATAACAAAATTTGTGATTATTATTAGATTATGCGAAAAGATTGAATGTATTTAATCGAAAAAAACATAGGATTTAATTCCGCTGAACTTTTCCACTCGATTCCAAAGTGTGTTTTTAGAATCTTTTTCTTATTGGTTCAGTCCAATATAAATGACAAGATTCCAAATATGTTTCTTTGCCGATTTCAGTTACAATAAGTCGTTTCATTTCAAGTTTCATCTGAAGATATGCATCTGTATATTCAACAGAATCTATTTTAATTCTTTTTTTAAGCCTCTTTGAGAGGAATATGTATATCCATATTGTAATAGATATTCGCAGTCTTTAATAACTTTTCAGAATCCTCGCTCTTTTTCATAGACATTTTTAAACTGGCACCACTTCTTAATGATTTTATAAGTTTCGAAAAAAGCCTGGTGTACTATCGAAAATAAAATTTGCAAATACATACTAACAAAATGAGAATGAAACGCAGAAAAGCCTATTTTATTCTGAAACAGTTAAATGAAGAATTGGTGAAGAAAATGGCAACAATTCAGTTGTAATAATAATATTGTCATTGTGGAAAAATGCAAAGATGATTTGTAAAGGGATATATCCAAATAACAAAGAGATTGTGAGGGCATTTCTGATTGAGATGGATGGAGACTTTACATAAAAGAATTTGAAGCGGAGTGTATTATCGCTTGTTTAAATTTCTGATGCTTAATGAGGATTTCTCTAGACAAAAGAGGAATTGCAGAAGTATAATAATCTGAAAAAGAAAGGGGAGATTTTTATAAGAGAATCACCTGAAAAATTTAAATTAGAAGACTCAACGATATGGTCTTTTCCAGAACGAGGAAACTGGGCAACACATTCAGGAAAATATCGGGGAAATTGGTCACCGTATATTCCAAGAAACATCATTCTAAGATATTCGAAAAAGAATGATTGGATATTAGATCAATTCTTAGGCAGCGGAACAACATTAATTGAAGCAAAATTATTAGGAAGAAATGCTATTGGTATTGATATCAATTCTGATGCCGTCAAATTATCTGACACAAATCTTAATTTTACTTGTCGAGAAACATCAAAAATTTTCACAAAACTGGGTAACGCAAACGATTTATCATTTATTAAAGATAAGAGCATAGATTTAGTGTGTACACATCCACCATATGCAGATATCATACGATATAGCGAAAATATAGAAGGTGATATTTCACATCTAAGATACGAGGATTTTTTGGAGTCGTTGGAAAAGGTTGCTGCAGAATCTTTTCGTGTACTAAAGAAAAGTGGCATATGTGCATTTATGATTGGGGATATACGAAGGAGGGGATATGTTTTACCCTTGGGAATGAATGCTATGCAGAAATTTATTGACGCAGGATTTAAACTTAAAGAAATTATCATAAAAGAACAACATAATTGTCAAGGTACAAAATACTGGAGGGAAATAGACAAAACATTTCTAATGTTGGCTCACGAATATATTTTTATATTAGAAAAGGTAAATGTAATGAAGAGATGTAAGAGTATACAGTGATAGTAGGGATGGTTAAAAAGAAGGAGATACCGCAATAATTAGAGGTATCTCCGGATATAAGGCAACAGACTACCATGTAAGTAATAATTTGTCGTGTACAACTTCGTCTTTCATGGTTTCACCAGCATTTTGTAGGCGATCGATCATAGATGTTCCACAATTAATAGAAATTTCACGTTCGAATAATCCTAGGGGTGGAGTGATTGAGATGTCTTTTTTGCTGGATTCTCTTGTTCCGTTAATAGATAACATTACATAGGCACCTTTAGCCTTACACTCTGCAATTTTTTTAAATAAGTTCTCGATGTTAAACGTTTGGGCACCATAGATAATGCTTTGACTGTGGGTATATGGAGGGTCGCAATAGATTACGTCTCTAGGCTGTGCATTATCCATACATTGATCAAATGACATAGTTGTAAAAGTAGATCTCGTTATAAGATCGTGCCAAAGATCTACTCGTTTAGAAAAGGTTTCAGGATTTATAGGTCTGTGTGGACCTTTAGGAGTAGACATATAGCCATCAGCTTTTCTAAAACGGATTATGCCTGAGTAACAAGTTCTTGATAATAAACAGAAATCGAGAGCATTATGATTATTGTTAAATCTATCTCGAATTTCATTATATTTGTTGGTTGGATTTAAATAGTATTCGGCTATTTCTTTATCGTAATAATCTTTGATTTGATTTGGATCATTTTTAACTATGTTAAAAATATCAATCAAAAAAGGTAATATATCACTAGCGTAAGAATGATTAAATTTCGGAACTCCAGTTGTGTTGCTTTGATATAATAATTGGGCCATAACAGCACCACTGCCTAAAAAAGGTTCATAATAATTATTAAATTGTTGTGGCATATATGAAATGATGGTTTCGGCAAAACGTTGTTTATTGCCTATCCATTTTAACAATGCTGGTACTTTTGCCATTTTCTTCAATCCTCACATGTAACTCATAGTCTGTAGACTCAAAGTCTACAGTGTTATTATAATGTAATCATCTGGAGGTGTCAAGCTATGAAGGAAGAAATACGTGTTGCTTATGGTAAAGCGGTAAGGTCAATAAGACAAAATAAGAAAATTTCACAAGAGGAATTAGCTGATATTTGTGGTTTACATAGGACATATATAAGTGACATAGAGCTTGGCAAACGTAATGTGTCTTTAGAAAATATTGATAAAATTGCTCATGCATTGCAAGTGAAAAAATCGGAAATATTTGTTGAGGTGGAACAGTATGAAGGCATTTAAGGAATTTAAAAGAGAGGATAAGTCATTTTGGTTTTTTATTCGATTTATCAGTGAAAAACTGGGATATTCAAAGAAGGGAGTTGTCCTTACTTATACAGTAGAACAGATAGAGAAACTTTGTGAAAAAGAAAGAATAGAGGTTTCGCCCGATAGAGTCAATAAAGCTGTTTTATATTGTGATATGCGTGCTAAACTGTTAAATAATATTATTGAAAAAAATTTAATGGATGTGGAAGAAGCAAAACAAATTTTTGAGGAAATGCGTAACAGCGGAAAGTACAAATGCAAACTGATTATGAATAAACAGAGAAAAGAAATCAAAAAAGTAAATTATTTTACTGCAATTATTACAATGCTTGCTGAAGAGGTTCTAGGTGGAGATGAAGAGTTTAATCCTGATCCGAGAGGACTTGTGTATTTGTTGAATAATCGAAAAATTATAGGAGCATCTTCGCGAAGGTTTGATGGAGCTTATCCATCTATTTATAATCCTAAGATTGTGTGGGAAATAAAAGAATATTACTATTCGAAATCATTTGGAAGTAGGGTAGCCGATGCAGTTTATGAAGCAGAACTTGATGGATATGAATTTAATGAAATATATGACAGAACTGGTCAGCAGGTATACCATGTAATGTTTATTGATAGCCATTATACATTTTGGGAGCAAGGCAAATCGTATCTTTGTCGGTTCATCGATACACTCAATATGGGGCTTATTGATGAATTGATTGTAGGAAAAGAAGTGCTTACAAGATGGAAAGAGGTTCTTAAGGAATTTGAAGATATGGAGCAGACGAAATAGAAGTTGGGTATGTAATATGGATATTTTAAAAGACCAACTAATTGTATCGGCGTATTTGAACGAGAAAATATGTGGAATCCGTGAAATATCTGTATTTCAACTCACGAAATACCGCCCATTTAGACACCGTAATACGCAGGTCTGATATCGTGAAGGCGGTAAAAGAGTGAGTTGCTACAATTACAGAGTAATCTTGATTTGACAGCATAATAATGCATAAACTGCCGGGAGATTTTAGTCTTCCGGTTTTTTGATATGTAGATATCAATATCTAGAAAAGAAATTTGCAATCATACTATATTATCGTTATAATTGTCCTTAAGACAGAGATAAAACAGAATGCTACTATTAGCACTTCTAAATTCGTAAAAGGAGACGATGAATATGAAAAGATCTAGAATTAATGAAGTAATCAAAGATATGGATAACCTAAGAAAAGAACATGGTTTTGAACTGCCTCCTTTCGCAGACTGGACAGCAGAAGACTGGCAGAGCATAGGTCATGAATATGACGAGATCAGGGAGAACCAGTTAGGATGGGATATCACAGATTATGGCCTTGGACAGTTCGAAAAAATAGGTCTGGCATTATTCACAATCCGCAATGGTAATCAGAAGATGCCGGAAAAATATCCGAAGCCTTACGCTGAGAAACTCTTGATGTTATATCCTGGTCAGGTTGCTCCGATGCATTTCCACTGGAACAAGATGGAGGATATCATCAACCGGGGAGGCAATGACCTGCACATTACGGTTTACAATGGAGAAAAAGATGGCAGTATGCTGGATACGGATGTAACGATCTATACAGATGGAAAGACGGAGACGGTATCGGCAGGTGCCACAGTGATTCTGACGCCGGGAGAGAGTATCACATTGATGCCATATACGTATCATGAGTTCACAGTGCCAGAGACAGGCGGAGCAATTCTGCTGGGGGAAATCTCTATGTGTAATGATGATGAGAATGACAACTGCTTCTATGAAAAGATGGGACGTTTCCCGGCGATTGAGGAAGACGAGAAAGCCTATCGGCTGCTTTGCAATGAATATCCAGAGGCGTAGCAAGATGATTGAAATACTGCAAGTAACGAAATGCTTTGAACATACGAAAGCGCTGAACAGTATTACCCTCTTTATCCCCAGGGGCAAAGTCTTCGGTCTGCTTGGTACGAATGGAGCAGGAAAAAGTACGCTTCTTAGAGTAATTGCAGGAATTCTGGAATGTGACGAGGGAGAGATTCGAATAGACGGAGCGACAAGTTATGACGATCCCAAGACCAAAGCAAAGTTCTTCTACCTTCCGGATGATCCCTACTATTTCCCAGGGGCGACCATGGCACAGATGACGGAGTTCTACGGCAGACAGTATCCTGCTATGGACAAAGAAGGCGTGAATTATATGGCTGATAAGTTGGGGCTGGATGTCAGACGCCCGATACGGACATTTTCCAAAGGAATGAAGCGACAGGCGTTTCTGATTATGGCACTGTGTGCCAATACAGAGTATCTGTTGTGTGATGAGGTGTTCGATGGGCTGGATCCCGTTGTGACCGAAACGATGAAGAATCTTTTTCGCAAGGAAATGAAGGAACGGGAATTGACAGTTGTAGTTGCAGCACATAAGTTACAGGATCTGGAAGATTTCTGTGAGGAGATAGGGATCTTGCATCGAGGTGGGGTGCTGCTTTCTGGGGATATGCGGGAGAAAGGCAGCGATATCCATAAGTTTCAGTGTGTATTTGATATTGACCGGGAAGTATGTGCGGATCAGCAATCTGTCGTGCAGGGCGAAGAGGCAATGCAGACGAGAGAAGCGGAACTTAGAAGGCATCTGGACATTGTAAAATACCGGGAAGAAGGATGCTTTGTTACGATTATTGCAAGAGGTGAAGAAAACGATATCTCAGAAGTACTCCGCCAGAGAAGCCCTGTATTTTATAAGGAAGTTCCGATGAGTCTGGAGGAAATATTCATTGCGGAAATGGAGGCGGCTGATTATGACATCCAGAAGGCTTTACAATAATTGGATCAGAGAAGCTGGGCGAGGACATATTGCGGCAATCCTTTCGTGGGGAGGATTCTTTGCTTATTTCGTATTAAAGATAATGGCGCTTTCTTATGATACAGAGTATGTTTTCTTTGGAATTGGCAGCGGGGAACTGTATTATCTGTGCGCCGGATTAGGAATCGGGCTGGCGTTTACGGAATTCTCCTATCTTTTTCAGGGAAAAAAGCAGGACTTTTACTATAGTCTTCCGGTGAAAAAAAGCACGATATTCTGGAGTCGGTATATGCATGGGATATTACTGTTCGTCATTCCTTTTATACTGACGCAGATTGTCTGCACTTTGTTTGAAGCCAGCCGGGATCAAGGATTTGCCCTGTATGCGTGGACCTATTTTGTTCGCAGTATCGGAATGTTTCTGCTGATATTTTTGCTGTTTTATCATTTGAGCATACTTGCTGTTGTAGTGTCAGGCAAGGTGGTAGCGGCAATTGTTGTGGTGATGGTGCTGATCTTCTATTTTCAGGTGTTGATACAGAATGTTTTACAAGGCTTCGCAAGATCAATTTTCCAAAGTTATTACCGAATACCGGTATTGGAAGAAATGCAAAACGTGCTGACACCGGGGAAATTGACGGGAAAACTGGCAGGAACACATTTGTTTGAGAAAAAAGAGGTGCTGGATTATCTGCCGGAAACCGGGCAGATCGGCGCGGCGATTATCTGGGTGATATTGCTGATGGTGCTGGCAGTGATAGCGCATCGCGGCAGAAGGACTGAGATGACGGGAAGAGTATTCGTCTCCAGCGCGGTGGAACGGATCTTCGAAGGTTTTGTATCTGTACTGGCGGGTCTGTTCTTTGGAAAAATGCTTATGGATATGCTGGATATTATCGGACGCGGTATGGCAGTTGTGGGCATTTTCTTATGTGGAGCCGGAATGATCGGAACGATGTTCGTTCATCTGTGTGTAGAATGGCTGGTAAGGATATCTTGCGGGGATGTGAAGGTTAGGAATCTGGCATCACGCAGGAGGAAGCAGATGGCGTTTGAGGGGATGGCAGTATGTATGATTGCGTTGGCGTTTCTTGGGTACAGGCATTACTTTGATTATTTTCTTCCGGAGAGCGCTGACCTTGATGGTGTGGCAATCAGCGTAAACGGACTGGATATGGAGGAGGACCAGTATAGGAGGTCTTCCATGAATCAGAATCATACTGTGGATAACTATGTCACGGAAGAGCGTCTGAAACGGTACTTGCTGAAGAGGGATGGCATGACGGCGGGGATGGAATGGCTGGCAGAGATAGTAGAAAGAGAAGACAATGGGATCGGAAACGGAGTGGAGACGGCTGTGGTCTGTTACCATATGAAGGATGGAAGCAGGCATTATCGTAGATATGCAGTAGATTTGGATGCGTTGGATGCATTTTCTCATGTGTATGAGACGGCGGAATACAAAGAGAAGGCGTATCCGTTTATAGAGAATGAAACGTTATCAAAAGAGAGGATTACCTGGACGGATGGGGTAACGGATACGGTATTGAAATTATCCGGACCGGATAAATGTGAATTCCTTAAGGCGTATCAGCGGGATGTGTCTAAGATGAAGATGGCAGACCTTAAGGGGAATCTTCCGATTGGGAACGTGAGGATAGATTCGGAAGCAGAAGGAATCCATGAGGAAGCTGTGGTCTATTCGTTTTTTGTGGAAACGAATGAATTCCTTATAGAGCATGGGATTGATGTGGGTCGGACGCTGAGAGATTATCGGATTATTTCCATAAAAATTCAGACAACTACATCCGTGCCGGCAGGACATGTAGGAGGTGCTTTGGTCCGATTCTATGATGAGGCAGATGAGATTGCCAAGTGGGCAGAGACGTTGGTGCCAGAAGAACTTGCGATTCAGCCGGTTCTGTGTCCGGCAGATACCTCGATTCAGGCAGAGGTTGAGATTGAAGAGGAAGATACGAGTTCGACGACCGTGATAAAATGTTATAGCAGAAAGTGAATGTATGGGAAGCAGAGTGTATGAGCGGTGAAAAACAGGGGGAGATGTTGGATGTGGAGATGTTGGATGTGGAGATGTTGGATGTGGAGATGTTGGATGTGGAGATGTTAGATGCAGAGTTTGTAATTATCGGAGCGGCGATTATCGATGTGCTGGTCCGGCCTGTAAGTGAAGAAGTGTTTCAGACGGGTTCCTGTGCGGCGGAGGATATTCGTATGTCGCCCGGAGCGGATGCGCTGAATGAGGCAACTATACTGTCGCGAATGGGGAAAAAGGTTCGGTTGGAAACCGTGATTGGGGATGATAAAGCCGGACGTTATCTTATGGAGCATTGCCGGGAGAATGGAATAAAGGTTTCAGAAGATTGCGTGAAGGAGGGGCTGGTGACTGGAATTAACGTGGTGCTGGTGCAGGAAGATGGCAGGAGGAATTTCCTGACGAACCCCAAAGGAAGCCTGCGAAGCCTTGGTCTTAAGGATATCCGTATGCCATTTCCTAAGAGTGCAGGTATTGTCTGTTTTGCCAGTATATTCGTATTCCCACAACTGAAAACGGAAGAACTTGAGGCCATATTTGCCCAGGTAAAACGGGAGAATAAGATTCTTTGCGCAGATATGACCAAATGTAAGAGTCAGGAGACGGCAGAAGAGATGGCTCCTGCGCTTCGGTATGTGGATTACCTGCTGCCAAATGATGAAGAAGCAATGATTCTTACCCAGACAGATACCGTGGAACAGGCTGCCGAAGTATTATGCAGCACAGGCGTGAGCAACGTTGTGATTAAGTGTGGAAAACAAGGCTGTTATGTGCGAAATATTCGGGAGAATATTAGAATGTGGGTTCCGGCAGTCCCTGATGTCAAGTGTGTCGATACGACAGGGGCAGGGGATAGTTTTGTGGCAGGATTCCTCTATGCGCTTTCGGAGGGAAAGGGCATCCGAGAGTGCGCGGAGTATGCGAACCTGTGCGGCAGTAAGGCAGTGCAGGTCATGGGCGCTTCCGAATGGATATGATTGGAAGTCGGATATAGTCAGTATGCAGATTCGGAAGAAAGGAGCTGGATGAGTTGGAGTATTCACATGAAATTATTATGCCCAATGATGATATCCCATTTAAGATGTTTGTCTTTGAAGGAAAGGACGGCAACTACGTAAGGGACAAGCATTGGCACAGATCCATAGAGATATTCGCTTTATTCGAGGGAGAGTTAGAATTCTATCTTAATGAAGTGCGCTATCTGCTGAAACCGGGCGAATTCATGCTGGTGAATTCCAATGAGATCCATTCCATACGGTCTCCGAAGACGAATCAGACGGTGGTACTTCAGATTCCGCTTTCAACTTTTGAAAAATACTATACAAATGACAGGTTCATCTATTTCTCTCATAGTTCCAGACTTCAGGATGAAGAAGTGATGCGGCTGATTCAGGATATGTATTGGACTTATGTCGAGAGAAAATGTGGATATGAGTTAAAAGTTCAGAACCAGTTCTATATGCTGATCTATCTTCTGGTGACAAAATACCGGGAGACAGAGATTGATGAGGGAGTGTTGAGGAATCATAGAGGGCTGAATAAATTGTCATTGATTACGGCATATATGAAAAATAATTATATGAAAGAACTGACACTGGAGAGTCTTGCGAAGACCTTCGGATATTCGCCGACTTATCTGTCCAGAATGTTCCAGAAATATGCGAAAACCAATTATAAGGCTTATTTGGATAGTATTCGTCTGGAGTATGCAGTGAAAGAACTGATGAATACGAAGCAGGGGATAGGCGAGATCGCACTTAATAATGGGTTCCCGAATAGTAAGGCATTTGTGAAAGTGTTTAAGAAGAGATATGGGGTTTTGCCAAGTGAGTATCGAAGAGGGGACGGGGGAAATTGAAAAAACCCCCGTCCCCAACGAAGGGGAAATGTGTTATGATAGGAGAAGTGGGACAAACTGGAGGAAACTATCGTGAATAATCTAAAAATTCAATTACCCGAAAAAGTAGATAGAATTATAACAACTTTGCAGAGTCATGGTTATGAGGCATACGCCGTAGGCGGATGTGTCAGGGATTCGATCCTTGGTCGAAAGCCGGAGGACTGGGACATCACCACCTCTGCGATGCCGGATGAGACGAAAGCATTATTCAGCCGTACATTTGATACAGGGATAGAGCATGGGACTGTTACAGTACTTCTGGAGAAAGAAGGGTTCGAGGTAACGACTTATAGGATCGATGGAGAGTATGAGGACGGACGTCATCCAAAAGAAGTGACATTCACCCGAAGTCTGCGGGAAGATCTGAAGAGAAGGGACTTCACGATTAATGCCATGGCATATAATGAAAAAGATGGTTTGGTGGATATCTTTGGAGGGGTAGAGGATCTGAATGCCAAGATGATTCGATGTGTGGGTGATGCCAAAGAGCGTTTCATGGAAGATGCGCTTAGAATTCTGCGAGGAGTGCGATTCGCGGCACAATTGGGATTCCAGATTGAGGAGTGTACACGCCAGGGCATGAAGGAACTGGCTCCGACTCTTGAGAGAATAAGTGCGGAGAGAATTCAGGTAGAACTGGTGAAGATGATAACTTCAGAACGGCCGGAATTGCTCCTGGATGCATACGAATTAGGCATAACGAAAGTATTTCTTCCGGAATTCGATCGTATCATGGTCACAGAGCAGGAGACACCTCATCATATGTATAATGTGGGAGAACATACGCTGCATGCCATGATGAATGTACGCTCAGATAAAATATTGAGATTAACCATGCTGCTGCACGATATGGGGAAACCGGCATTGAAGACGGTAGATGCTGATGGCGTGGCGCATTTTAAGAAACATGCAATAGAAAGCGAGAAGATTACAAAGCAGGTGCTGCGACGGCTGAAATTCGACAACGATACCTTGCGAAAAGTGTCGCAATTGGTTTTCTATCATGATTATCGTATGCCGGCTACAGCGAAGAACGTGCGGCGCGCGATGAACAAGATCGGAGAGGATCTGTTCCCTTATTATATGGAAGTCCGCCGTGCCGATGTTCTGGCGCAGAGCATGTATGAGAGGGAAGCGAAGATTAAGAATCTGGATGATATAGAAGCGCTGTATCAGGAAATAATAGAAGCCGGGCAGTGTGTGTCGCTAAAAGACCTGGCAGTTACGGGAAAGGATCTGATAGAGGCGGGAATGAAGCCGGGAAAGGAAATCGGGGATAAACTGGAGGAACTTTTAAGGCTGGTGATTGAGAATCCGGAGTTGAATGTAAAAAGCGAATTATTGAAAACAATCTAACAACTCCAAAAAAGGACAGGGTGAATCCCAAAAGGGACACCATGATTTTAAATGGGGACGGGGGAAATTGCAATTTCCCCCGTCCCCATAAGCATATTTGGCGAAATGCAATCATACGCTAGAGAGAATATGTAATGTAGAGTGCAGGGGATGAGTATGCAGGAATATGAACTTAATGTATTAGAACAGTATGATATAGAAGTCAGCGGCACCCGCAAGACCAGGGGTGCTGTTTTATGCGACACAGACAGGGGGCTTATGCTGCTTAAGGAAGTGAAGGTGTCCAAGAAGCGTATTCCTGCGCTGCACGAGCTGCATGAATATCTCAGGAGTCAGGGATGCACACAGACGGATGGAATTGTGCTGACAAGAGAAGGGGAATACCTGTCTTCGTTGGAGGACGGAAGTCAATATCTGTTAAAATGTTGGTTCCAGGGACGGGAGTGCGACATTAAGAAGCCGGCAGAATTGCTGGCAGCATCAGGGCATTTGGCGAAACTTCATGTGTTGATGCAGCATGAATTAGTAAATAGTGTAACGTCAGGAGAGCATCTGGGCGAGGAGTATCTGCGCCATAACCGGGAACTAAAGAAAGTCAGGAAGTTTATGCGTGGGATATCTCCAAAAGGTGAATTCGAGTCAGCCTTTTTAAAATATTTCGATCAGATGTATTGGTGGGCGGATACGGCGATTCATGAACTGGAACAGTCAGATTATGAGGAACTCTATAACCAAAGCGTAGAAGCGTGTTGTATGACACATGGCGAGTATAACTATCACAATATCCTGGTGCTTCAGGGGGATTATAATTACAGGAAAGAACCAGGTCAGATTGCTGTGACGAATTTTGAGAAATTCAAACGGGATGTGCAGGTGGAAGACCTGTATTATTTCCTGCGAAAAGTAATGGAGAAGCATGGATGGAAAGCGCGGCTTGGAGATAATATGCTGAATGCATACTCGGCGATCCGTCCGCTTACAAAAGAAGAGACCGAGTATCTGAGACTTCGGCTGATCTACCCGGAGAAGTTCTGGAAGATTGCCAATTCCTACTATCATTCCAACAAGGCATGGATCTCTGTAAAAAGCATAGAAAAACTAGAGGTGGCAATCCGGCAGACAGAAGAAAAGAAGCGGTTTTTAGAAGAGATATTTGCTTTTCATTTGTAGAGTCCTGGTGTATAATAGAATCATTAAGGACAGGAGGTACGAACATGGAATATCGTGAAAGATATGAAGAATGGCTATCTAATCCATACTTCGATGAAGCTACAAAAGAGGAATTGAAGAACATTGCAGAGGATGATAAGGAGATCAAAGAGCGCTTCTATAAAGATCTCGAATTCGGAACAGCCGGACTCAGGGGAATCATCGGTGCCGGAACGAATCGTATGAATATCTATACTGTAAGAAAAGCAACCCAGGGACTTGCGAATTATATTATGAAAAAAGAGGCTCAGGCGCAAGGCGTGGCAATCGCATATGACTCTCGCCGTATGTCTCCGGAATTCGCAGATGAAGCAGCACTGTGTCTTGCGGCAAATGGAATCAAGGCTTATGTCTTCGAGTCATTACGTCCGACACCAGAGTTGTCTTATGCAGTACGTTCACTGGGATGTATCGCCGGAATTAACATTACAGCAAGCCACAATCCGCCGGAATACAACGGATACAAAGTATACTGGGAAGATGGCGCACAGATCACTCCGCCACATGATAAAGGAATCATGGATGAAGTAAAAGCAGTCGTAGACTACAATACGGTTAAGACCATGGATCTGGAAGAAGCAAAATCAGCAGGTCTGTATGAAGTGATCGGCGAAGTGGTAGATGACGGATATATCGCAGAATTAAAGAAACAGGTCATTCATCAGGATTCCATCGACGCAGTAGGCAAGGATCTGAAGATTGTATACAGCCCACTTCACGGAACAGGCAACATCCCTGCAAGACGCATCCTGAAGGAATTAGGATTTGAAAATGTATACGTAGTAAAAGAGCAGGAACTCCCAGACGGCGAATTTCCAACCGTATCTTATCCGAACCCGGAAGCAGAAGAAGCATTCGAATTAGGGCTGAAACTGGCGAAAGAAATAGATGCAGACCTTGTGCTGGCTACAGACCCGGATGCAGACCGCCTTGGCGTACGTGTGAAGGACAAGGACGGAGTATATCATACATTAACAGGTAATATGTCAGGCTGTCTCCTTGCTGACTATGAGATCGGACAGCGTAAAGAACTTCAGGGACTCCCGGATGATGGATACCTGATCAAGACCATCGTTACCTCCAACCTGGCTGACGCGATTGCAAAAGGATATGGAATCGGACTGATTGAGGTATTAACAGGATTCAAGTTCATCGGACAGCAGATCCTTGGATTTGAGACAACCGGCAAGGGTTCTTACCTCTTTGGATTCGAAGAGAGTTACGGCTGCCTGATTGGAACACATGCAAGAGATAAAGATGCGATCGTTGCTACGATGGCGTTGTGCGAGGCTGCTGCTTACTATAAGACTCAGGGTAAGACTCTGTGGGATGCTATGGTGGACATGTATGACAAGTATGGCTACTATAAGGATGATATCCAGTCCATTACATTGAAGGGAATCGAAGGACTCCAGAAGATTCAGGAGATCTTAGAGACACTTCGTAAGAACCCACCGGCAGAAGTTGGCGGATACAAAGTACTTAAGGCAAGAGATTACCAGGCAGATACGATCAAAGACATTGCGACTGGCGAAGTAACCACGACAGGGCTTCCGAAGTCTAACGTATTGTATTATGATCTGACAGATGATGCATGGCTGTGCGTAAGACCATCCGGAACCGAGCCGAAGGTAAAATTCTACTATGGAATCAAGGGAACATCTCTTGCGGATGCAGATGAGAAATCTGCAAAATTGGGAGAAGAAGTCCTGGCTATGATCAACACAATGCTGTAAAATGTTCAGAAAGTGTGAAAAACCTTGATATTACGGGGAAAACTGAGAAATCACCTTGACATTTATGGGGAAAACAGTTATAACTGTAACTAAAGGCGTTTCATGCACCGGCATGGAGGCTATACTAATAAAGTAGAATAAAAATAAGGGATTCTATATGTAAACAAGAGGAGGAAATTATCCATGAACAAAACAGAATTAATCGCAGCAATTGCTGACCAGGCAGAGTTATCTAAGAAAGATACCGAGAAGGCATTAAAGGCTTTTATTGATGTAGTAACAGATGAGTTAAAGAAAGATCACAAGGTACAGTTAGTTGGTTTCGGTACTTTTGAAGTAAGCCAGAGAGCAGCAAGAGAAGGAAGAAATCCTCAGACTGGCAAGACAATGAAGATTGATGCATGCAAGGCTCCAAAATTCAAAGCTGGTAAAGCATTAAAGGATGCTGTTAACGAATAATTCGTCGGACAAATATAGAATGGAATAAGCATGAGGGTGTCTTTAAGAGTCAAGATGGACTTGGGAGGCACCCTCTATTTCTTCGGTTTTTATGGATGACAGGCTGCTTCAAGGCAATCTATAGGATCGATGTTACAACGATTCGGCAACAGAAGAAAGAAGCAATGAAGGAGGACATTATGAGGCTAGACAAATTTTTAAAAGTATCCCGCCTGATTAAGCGCAGAACTATAGCCAATGAGGCATGCGATGCCGGCCGTGTGCTGGTGAACGGCAATGTGGCGAAGGCTTCTGTGAAAGTCAAAGTAGGAGATATTATCGAGATTCAATTTGGAACCAGGACGGTCAAAGTCGAGGTGCTGGATATCCAGGAGACTACAAAGAAAGAAGAAGCCAAGGACTTGTTCAAATATTTGTAATAAATGGAAACAACCTTTCATATGATTATTAAGAAAGGTTGTGAGACGCATGGAAGAAAGAACCGTACAGAAAAATCATAAACTGGTGATCAATAACCGAAAGACCAGTCTTGTAACAGGCGTAATAGATGTACTGTCTTTTGATTTGAACGAGGTCCTGCTGGAGACAGAGCAAGGGATGATGATGGTGAAAGGCACAGATCTGCATGTGAACCGCCTGAGCCTGGAGAAAGGGGAGGTAGACCTGTCCGGCAATATTGACAGCGTTGCCTATTCTGATGTGGGAAGTCACGGGAAGGCACAGGAGAACCTGTTCTCGAAACTGTTTAGGTGATTGTATGCTGGGAATCAGAGGAGAGATGATGGTATTTGTGGCAGCGGTATTATCCGGTGCCATTGTGCGTCTTGCTTATCGGTGCATCAGTTGTTTCCGTCAGGTGGTAAAGCATGGATTGATTGCAATAGAGGCAGAAGATCTGATTTTCTGGGTTGGCGCTGCTATATATATGTTTGTGCAGATTTACCATACAAGTGATGGTAGCATTCGCTGGTATTTTATACTAGGTGTTGTATTTGGCGCGGGTTTGATGACGATTTTTTTGCGAGGAATCGAAAAAATGTACAAAAAAATCTACGCTCATAAGAAAGAAAAATTCCCGTCAAAGACTTGATAAAAAAAACGAAAAAAGATAATATATTATTATTAATGGGTGAGTATTGCTGGCAGGGGTGCTGGCGTAAGGGTGAGTAATAATTATGAACAAGATGGAACAGAAGCGTCGAAAGGGACAGCAGAAAAAGCGCATGCAGCGTCATAAGAGAAGCGTATTAGCGGTCTGTGCAGTGATTGCACTCCTGTTCGTAGTCGTATCAGTGAACAGTGTGACATTGAAGGCGAAGGAACGTGTATATCAGGCGCAGGAATTGGAGTTGGAAGAGCAGATTAAAGAAGAGAAGGCTCGTGCGAAAGAGATTGAAGACCTTGATGAATATGTAGGGACAGATGAGTATGTGGAAGATGTGGCGAAAGAGAAGCTAGGTCTGATACATGAGAATGAGATCATATTCAAGGCAAAATAATAAACAGATGATAAGGCTTTAGGAGATTGGATTTCCTAAAGTCTTTTTATTTTTCTGAATAAGAATTATGTCTGAAAACCATTGAAAGGGGAGCAGAGAATGGCAGAAGTTAAGGAAAAAGAGGCGTTTTTGAATCCGTATGTCATACAGATGGACAAGTTCGCGGATTCTCTGATGCATTTGTCGAAGACATTTCTTACGTTGGAGGAGTATAAGGGAACGCTTTCAAAAGAAGAGATCGAGGAGATGTTTCTGAAGGTTACGGATAAAGTATGTGGAAATTGTGAGAAAAAAGCATGGTGTCTGGGGGAGAACCGGGTGCACACCTATCAGATGCTGTATGAGATTCTGTGTACGGTGGAGGAATATGGCGCAGAACTGAATGTAGAGATGAAAAGAAGCCTTCAAAAAAGATGCATCATGGCCCCGAGGTTTTTAAGAGAGACACTGGAGGTGTTTGAGAATGCCAAGAAGATTCTGATGTGGAATAACAAGATCATACAGAATCGGGAAGGGTATGCGGTGCAGCTGAATCATTTTGCCAAGATGATTCAGTACACAACGCGCGAACTGGATGCAGGCATCTTCGAGGACGAGCATCTGGAAAAACGTTTGAAGAATCATCTTAAGAAAGCAGGACTTAAGATGCTGTCATCGGTATTCTATATGACTCCCCAGGGGAAATATGAGGTGCATCTGACAGTCAGAGCTGCGAAGGGGCATCTTGCGGCAACGAAGGATGTAGCGGTACTTGTGGGAAATGCTATGGGAAGGGTCATGATGCCTGAACAAGGAGAGCGTCCGGTCGTGGGCGAAGAATATTGTACGATCGCATGTGTGGAAAGTGCCAGATACCATACGCTGCAAGGTGTGGCGAAGATCGGAAAGGGATGCGAGAAGATCTCTGGAGATACCTTTCTTATGAAAGATCTGCCGGGAGGCAAGAAGGGAATTGCGCTGTCTGACGGGATGGGTTCGGGAGAAGAGGCATTCCGCGAAAGCAAGATGGTGGTGGAGATGTTAGAAGAACTTCTGGAGGCTGGATTCCCGATCAAGACGGCGATTCAGATGATGAATACGGCGCTGGTGATTGGCAGGGAGGAGGTGCGTTTTTCGACGGTGGATGTAAGTCTGTTCGATCTGTATAGCGGCACCTGCGAGTTTGTGAAAGCCGGGGCATCGACGACATTTATCAAGCACAAAGATTCGGTGGAGAAGATCAGTTCTACGACGCTGCCGGTGGGCGTGCTGCAGGAGATTGAACTGGAATCGGCAAGAAGGGAACTGTCATCAGGAGATTATGTGATCATGATGACAGACGGAGTGATGGATGCGCTGCCAATCGGAGAACAGGACGAACTGATGAGGACATTTATTCAGGGGGCGGATATTGTGAATCCGAAGGAGATGGCACATTATATTCTGGGACAGGTACTGGAATGGACCGGGGAACTTCCTGTGGATGATATGACGATTTTGGTCATTGGAATGTGGAAATTATAAGGAAACCTTGCATTTTATAAGGAATTTCTATATATTTATAGTGAATGGAAATACTTACGCAAGAAGGATCGACATATGTATCAGCGTGTAAAAGATTATATTCAGAGATATCATATGCTGGATGAAAATGATAAAGTAATAGTAGGCGTATCTGGAGGAGCAGACTCGGTATGCCTTCTTTTCATGCTCATTGAACTTAAGAAGGAAGTGGGCTGTTCGCTTGTGGCGGTTCATGTTCATCATGGAATCCGGGAAGAAACTGCGGATGCGGATGCGGCATATGTGGAGAGGCTCTGCAAGGAGCAGGGAATAGAATTGCAGGTGTTTCGCGAGGATGTGAAAGCGTATGCCAGACAGAATAGGCTGACTCTGGAAGAGGCAGGGAGAGATGTCAGGCGAATGATATTCGGCAAGGTTCTTAAGGAATCCGAAGGAACGAAGATTGCGCTCGCCCATCACCGGAATGATAATGCAGAGACGCTGATCTGGAACTTATGCAGGGGCTGTGGGCTGAAGGGGATGGGTGGAATCGCGCCCGTTGACGGTGTATTTATCCGACCGCTTCTGTGCCTGAAAAGAAAAGAGATTGAATCATATCTTGAGAATCGGGGAATATCTTATTGTACGGATGAGACGAATCTTGAGGATGATTATACAAGAAACCGGATTCGAAGCCATGTGATTCCATATCTGGAGGAGCAGGTGAATAGCCAGACTGTCCTTCATATGTCAGAGACTATGGAACAGATGCGTATGCTGGGAGAATATATCGAGCAGGAGTCGGCACGTTATGCAAATGCCTGTATCCGATACGGAATCGGGACAGAGGGGGTAGTTCTTGTAGAAGAAGAATTCAGGAAAGTCCCGTCAGCGCTCCAGCCATATGTACTCCATGAGATGATCTGCCACGTTGCGGGACGAAGGAAAGATATTGAACTGTCCCATACCAGAATGCTGACAGATCTTCTTAACAGACAAGTCGGCAGGCGGATGTATCTGCCATACGGAATCGAAGCCGTGCGCTGTTATGAGGGGATTGAACTGAGTAAGAATTCAATTTCCGGGCAGAATATACAGCCTGCTTTGGCGGAATGCGAAGCCAGTATGCGGGTATTTGCCAGAACGCCGGATATGACAATATTTCCAGAAACCCCCTACACGAAATGGTTTGATTATGATATAATAAGAAATACTGTTAAAATAAGGCATAGAGTGCCGGGAGACTATATTACGATAGACAGGCATGGAGGAACTCAGAAACTTAAGCAGTATTTCATCAATGAGAAGATACCCTATAAGGAGAGAGACAGGATATGGCTAGTTGCAGATGGGCAGCATATTATGTGGATCGTAGGGTACAGGCAGAATCAGAAGTATCAGGTTACAGATAAAACCAGAAGAATTCTGGAAATAAAAATTAACGGAGGAAAAAGAGATGGCAGAGAGCGTTAAGGTAATGATCCCTGAAGAAGAAGTTTCAAAGAGAATTGAAGAATTAGGTAAGAAGATTAGCGAAGAATATGCAGGAAAGCAGATTCATCTGATCTGTGTTTTAAAAGGCGGCGTATTCTTTATGTGTGAATTGGCGAAGAGGATTACGGTGCCGGTTTCCATGGATTTCATGAGCGTCAGCAGTTATGGAGACGGAACATCTTCCAGCGGGGTTGTAAAGATTGCCAAAGACCTGGATGAATCTCTGGAGGGAAAAGATGTACTTGTGGTAGAGGATATCATTGATTCAGGAAGAACACTGTATTATCTGTTGGAGATCCTGGCAAAGAGACATCCGAACAGTATGAAATTATGCACGCTTCTTGACAAGCCTGACAGAAGAGTCAGAGATGTGAAGGTAGATTATGTGGGATTTGAGATCCCGGACGAATTCGTTGTGGGATATGGACTGGACTATGCACAAAAGTACAGGAATCTGCCATACATCGGGGTTGTAGAAGGTGTAGAGTAGAAAGGGGCTATAAACATTGAATGATAAGAGGGCTAGAGGATTAAGCGGAGTCACACTTTTGACATTTGTAATATTCTTATTTGCGGCGTTGTGGTTCACGAATCAACTTGACCAGAGAGAAGAAGAACTATCCTGGAAGGAATTCCAGAGTCTGATCGTGAGTGATGATGTAAAAGAAGTTGCGGTTACTCAGAATAAGAATGTTCCGACCGGAAGGGTAGAGATAGAACTGAAAGGAAAGGGTGACGAGCGGGGCGAAGTAAGAAGCCTGTATGTATCCGATGTCAACGAACTTCAGGACTACCTGAAGGAGAACGATATCGAGTATAGTATGTCAGATGTACCGCAGGATAACTGGTTTGCAACAACACTTCTGCCTACGATTATCATGCTTCTTGGCGTGATGTTCATCTTCATGATGATGAATCGGCAGGGGGGCGGAGCGAATGCGAAAGCGATGAACTTCGGGAAAAGCCGCGCGAAACTCAGTACGGGCAACGAGGCGAAGGTGACATTTGCCAAGGTTGCAGGTTTACAGGAAGAAAAAGAAGAATTAGAGGAGATCGTGGATTTCTTAAAATCTCCGAAGAAATATATCCAGGTGGGTGCAAGGATTCCGAAGGGAGTGCTGCTTGTGGGACCTCCGGGAACCGGTAAGACTCTGCTTGCCAAGGCGGTTGCCGGCGAGGCAGGAGTTCCGTTCTTCTCCATTTCAGGTTCAGACTTTGTGGAGATGTTCGTCGGCGTGGGCGCTTCCCGCGTACGAGATCTGTTTGAAGAGGCGAAGAAGAATGCGCCTTGTATTATATTTATTGATGAGATCGATGCTGTCGCAAGACGGCGTGGAACCGGAATGGGCGGCGGTCATGATGAGAGGGAGCAGACGTTGAATCAGTTGCTGGTAGAGATGGATGGCTTCGGTGTCAATGAAGGCATCATCGTGATGGCTGCGACGAACCGTGTGGATATTCTGGACCCGGCAATCTTGCGTCCGGGACGTTTTGACCGGAAGGTTATGGTCGGAAGACCGGACGTTCAGGGCAGGGAAGAGATTCTGAAGGTTCATGCGAAGGGAAAACCATTAAGTGAAGAGATTGATCTGAGACAGATCGCGCAGACGACGGCGGGATTTACAGGAGCGGATCTTGAGAACCTGCTGAATGAGGCTGCAATTCTGGCTGCAAGAGAAGACAGGGTATATCTGAAACAGGAAGATATTAAGAAGGCATTTGTTAAGGTAGGAATCGGTGCTGAGAAGAAGAGCCGCGTGATCTCTGAGAAAGAGAAGCGTATTACCGCATTCCATGAGGCGGGTCATGCCATTCTATTCCATGTTCTTCCGGATGTGGGACCGGTCTACAGTGTATCGATCATTCCAACCGGAGGGGCTGGCGGATATACGATGCCGCTGCCGGAGAATGATGAGATGTTCAACACGAAGGGCAAGATGCTGCAGGATATTACGGTTGCACTTGGCGGTCGTGTGGCGGAAGAAGAGGTGTTGGATGATATTACCACCGGCGCTTCCCAGGATATCAAGCAGGCAACCAGCATGGCGAAATCCATGGTTACTAAGTTCGGTATGTCTGAAGCAGTTGGTCTGATCAATTACGATAATGATAATGATGAAGTGTTCATTGGACGGGATCTTGCACATGCATCCCGTGGATATGGCGAGGGTGTTGCTACCGTGATCGATCAGGAAGTTAAGAGAATCATTGATGATTGTTATGAGAGAGCGAGACACATTATCCGGAAATACGATGATGTGCTCCATGCGTGTGCAGATTTGCTGTTGGAAAAAGAAAAAATATCCAGAGAAGAATTTGAATCATTGTTTACTGGAGAAGTATCTGAAGCATAATACGAAAATGATGAATTAGAGAGGGATTAAACAGCATGAAGGAACAAGCGTTATTTTGTGATGGAACCGCGAGTTATGTAATTCCGCAGGAACCACAGGAGAACGAGACTGTGAGGCTGCGTTTCCGTACCGCGAAGGATGACGTAGACAGAGTACGTCTGATGACTGCTGTCGGCGGATATGATATGGAGAAGGTCAGCACTACTGGCGAATTCGATTACTACGAAGTTACGTGGCGGCTGAATGAAGAGCCGTTCCGGTATTGCTTTGAGATCCAAGGTGGAGAAGAGGTCTGCTATTACAGCAGATGTGGCGTGTCAAAAGAGATTGTAGAGTTCTATGATTTTGTGATCGTACCGGGCTTTTCCACGCCGGATTGGGCGAAAGGTGCAGTCATGTACCAGATCTACACGGATCGTTTTTATAATGGCGATCAGTCGAATGACGTTGAGACGAATGAATATTATTATATCGGAGATTACAGCCAGAAAGTAACCGACTGGAATAAGTATCCGGCTACGATGGGAGTACGGGAATTCTACGGCGGAGATCTCCAGGGAGTTATTGACAAATTAGACTATCTGCAGGACCTTGGTGTAGAAGTTCTGTACTTTAATCCATTGTTTGTATCACCATCGAATCACAAGTATGATATTCAGGATTATGATTACATTGATCCTCATTATGGGGTGATCGTAGATGACGGCGGTGAAGTCCTGGCGCCGGGAGTTACAGATAACAGTCAGGCAACGAAATATCAGAAGAGGACGACAGGGATTAAGAATCTGGAGGCGAGCAACCAGTTGTTCATCAAACTTGTGGAGGAACTTCACAGGCGTGGCATGAAGATCATCCTGGATGGCGTGTTCAACCATTGCGGTTCGTTTAATAAGTGGATGGATCGAGAGAGAGTCTACGAGAATCAGGCAGATTATGCGCCGGGTGCGTATATTTCCCCGGACAGCCCGTATAAAAGTTATTTCCGATTCTATAAAGAAGGGCCGGAGAATTGGCCGTATAACCATAATTATGATGGCTGGTGGGGGCATGATACCCTGCCGAAACTGAACTATGAAGATTCGGTCAAATTAGAGAATTACATCTTATATATAGGAAGAAAATGGGTATCCCCACCATATAATGTGGATGGCTGGAGACTTGACGTAGCGGCAGACCTTGGAAGGAGCAATGATTATAATCATCAGTTCTGGAAGAAATTCCGTCGGGCGGTCAAGGATGCGAATCCGAATGCGCTGATTCTTGCAGAACATTATGGCGATCCAAGCGAGTGGCTGCAGGGAGATGAGTGGGATACCGTCATGAATTACGATGCTTTCATGGAGCCGCTTACCTGGTTTTTGACGGGTATGGAGAAGCATAGTGATGAAGCGAGAGAAGAACTGCTTGGCAATGCGGATAACTTCGTAAGTTCTATTTCTCATCATATGGCGAATATGCTGACACCGTCTCTTCAGGTGGCGATGAACGAGTTGTCGAACCATGATCATTCCCGTTTCCTGACCCGTACGAATCATATGGTGGGAAGAGTTGACCACTTGGGGCCTGAGGCTGCAAATGAGTATGTAAATGTTGCAGTGATGCGGGAAGCGGTTGTAATTCAGATGACATGGGTCGGCACACCTACCGTATATTATGGAGACGAGGCAGGTGTCTGCGGCTTCACAGATCCGGACAACAGACGTACGTATCCTTGGGGGCATGAGAATAAAGAATTGATTGCGTTCCATAGAGATATGATCCGGATTCACAAGGAACATCCGGCGCTTCGAACCGGATCGCTGAATATGCTGAACTGGGATGAGAATATCCTGTCGTATGGACGTTTCCTTGGGGATGATAAACTTGTAGTGATTATCAATAACCGCAGCGAACTGACGCAGGTGACGGTTCCGGTGTGGAAGGCAGAAGTACCGATGAAATGCAGAATGAAGAAACTGCTGTATTCTTACCAGGAAGGATATTCTACGGATTATGAGGAATATCTGGTCGTGGATGGAGAAGTGGTCGTGAATATGAATGGGCATTCGGCATTGGTGTTGGGAATGGTTGAGTAAGAATTCTTTTGGGGTTATATCAAAAATTTATACAGTGGACGCAGGTCCAAGAAAAAGCATATCCCACGTAAACGGGGCAACACTTCGGTGAACTAACGGTTAACTGTGACTAAGGCACTCAAGAATGCTTTCGTGCCTAAGTCTTCGTAAGCAGTGGATTTCACCTCCATTAAGGACGCCCCTGAATTGTTTGCTTAGGGATATGCTTTTTCTTGGACCTGCTGGTTACTGGATGAAATTCAGGATAGTAACTGTGGGGAGAATGGAGAGCGCTCTTGCGGTGTGTGATGGTATAATATAGCGGAGTTGACTTTTTTGGGCATGTCAAAGACTTTTGACAACGAAAAAGGGCGATAAACCGTGGATGTAAAATCCATTTGATAGACGGATTATCTTTTTTTAATTAAGATTTTTTTGAGGAGACAGAAGAGATGGAACTAGGGAAACAGATTAAGAGGTATCGAAAAGAAAGATCATTGTCCCAAGACGTTTTGGCTGAGAAGGTATATGTGTCCAGGCAGACGATCTCTAACTGGGAAAATGATAAAAGTTATCCTGATGTAAAGAGTCTTGTTTTGCTTAGTGAAGTTTTTGACGTCTCTTTAGATCAATTAATTAAAGGAGATGTGAAGATGATGAAAGAACAGATTAACAAAGAAGACCAGGAGGGATTCGGGCATTTGAGTTGGATTTTTACGGTAATGCTGCTGGCAACGATGCTTACGCCGGTTCCATTGGTACACTTTTTATCTTATGTAGGGGTTGGGATTTGGCTTGTTATTTTCGGTGTGGCCATGTATACGGCTGGATTGGTTGAGAAGGCGAAGAAAAGGTACGATATCCAGACCTACAGGGAAATCCTTGCATTCATGGAAGGTACGAATCTGGATGAGATCGAGAAAGCCAGGGAAGAAGGGAAACGGCTATATCAGACGATATTCATGGCTGCTGCCGCAGGCGTAATCACCTTGATTGTTTCGATTGTATTTATGTGGATTCTGGGCTTTTGAGAATGGTAATCTGAGCGGATGGAGGAATATGGATAGAAAGTTAATTGCACAGGAATATTTTGTGTTAGCAACGGATGTGAATGGAAACATGCCGGTCATGCGTAAAGACGAGTCGAATGCCGGGCGCGTGGCGGCGGGAGTTATGGATCTTCTGTTAAATGGCATTATTACAATGGAGAGAAAGAAGATTGCCGTACGGAAAGCGTTGCCGGGTGAATTTGGATGTATGATATCGCTGTACGAATATTTGAATGAAAAACCACGCACGATCAATAAACTGATGAGTGACTATCTGGTATCGACCAGCAGAAGAATCAACCAGTTGAAAACGGCGATAGGGGAATCTATATAGACAAAATACAGGAGGGAACTTTATTCGTTCGGATGATGCTCCCTCCTGTATTTTATACATTTGGCGGACAATTATCTGGTTAGAACTTCTACGCCTGTCTCGGTAATCAGTACCATATATTCAATCTGAGCAGAGAGACCGTCGTCGATGGTATATACGGTCCAGCCGTTGTCTTCGTCTATGAAGAAGTCTGGGCTTCCTTCGTTGATCATCGGCTCGATGGTGAACATCATCCCCGGAACCAGAACCATCTCGCTGCCCTTTGGTGTTACATAACTGACGAAAGGCTCCTCATGGAACTCAAGACCGATTCCGTGACCGCCGATTTCTTCTACGACAGAATAGCCATTTGCCTGGGCATGGGAATTGATCGCATAGGCGATATCTCCAAGGTGTCCCCAAGGTTTTGCGGCTTTCAGCCCGAGTTCCACACACTCCTTAGTGACCCGTACAATCTTCTCTGCCTCAGGAGAGATGTCCCCAATGGTAAACATACGGGAAGCATCAGAGAAATATCCGTCCAAAATGGTCGACACATCGACGTTAATGATATCCCCCTCTTCCAGAATCTCGTTCTCATCCGGGATTCCATGACAGATTACATTGTTAATAGAAGTACATACACTCTTCGGGAATCCTTCATAATTAAGCGGCGCCGGAATCCCGCCATGCTCCGTTGTAAAATCATAAACCAAACGGTCAATCTCAGCCGTACTCATACCTGCATGAATATGAGCAGCCACATGATCCAAAACCGCGGTGTTCAGCGCGGCACTTTTCTTAATAGCTTCAATCTGCTCCAGTGTCTTCAATAAGGAACGGTCAGGAACAATCTGCCCCTTCGCCGCCAAAGACCACAATCTTATATCTAACTTATCCACAACATTTACCTGCTTTCTATGTTAATACCTTCAATCTTCATTATAACACCCCTGTCAAGTGGGACTATTTTCGGGGGATTTCGTTAGGGTGGGATTCAGTCGCTGACTAGTGCACACAGCAGTTCTGAGATCCGGCATATATCTAAGCAAACAATTCAGGCGCGCTTTTAATGGAGGTGAAATCCACTACTTACGAAGACTTAGACGTGAAGGCTTTCCTGAACGTCTTAGTCGTAGTTAGTAGTTAGTTCACCGGAATGTTGCACCGTTTGCGTGGTATATGCCGGATCTCAGAACTGCGTCCACTGACCAGCAACCGAATTCCAGCATTTCAAATTCCCCCACCCCAAACTATTGTATGATAATAAAAAATGGGGTATAATTTCATTATATTGTGTGTTGCCAAAAGACATCACACCCAATCATAATGTACGAAAAAGATGTGAAAAAGAAAGGAGTAGCGTATGTTAAGAATAGGAATGCTTACAAGCGGAGGAGACTGTCAGGCACTAAATGCAGCGATGCGTGGTGTTGTAAAGGGGATTTGTTCTAAGAGAGATGATGTAGAGATCTACGGATTCCAGGAAGGATATAAGGGATTGATCTATTCGAACTTCAAGATGCTGACTTCCAGAGATTTCTCAGGAATCCTGACGGTAGGAGGAACAATCCTCGGAACTTCCAGACAGCCGTTCAAGTTGATGAGAGTGCCGGATGAGAATGGTCTGGACAAGGTTGAGGCGATGAAGCATACGTATCATAAGTTGAACCTGGACTGCCTGGTAGTGCTTGGCGGTAACGGTACACATAAGACGGCGAACCTGTTAAGAGAAGAGGGTTTGAATGTGATCACTCTTCCGAAGACAATTGATAACGACCTGTGGGGAACGGATATGACATTCGGATTCCAGAGTGCGGTTGATATTGCTACGGATACGATTGACAAGATCCACACAACAGCAACATCCCACAGCCGTGTATTCATCGTTGAGGTTATGGGACATAAGGTTGGCTGGGTAACCCTGCATGCAGGTATTGCCGGCGGCGCTGATATCATCCTGCTTCCTGAGATTCCATATGATATCAATGTGGTTGCAGAGGCAATCAATAAGAGAAAAGCAGCCGGAAAGAGATTCACGATCATTGCGGTTGCAGAAGGTGCGATTTCCAAAGAAGATGCGAAACTTTCTAAGAAAGAACTGAAAGAGAAGGCAGCAAAGAAGAAATATCCATCCGTAGCATACGAAGTGGCTGAGAGAATCCAGAAGAAGACGGATCAGGAAGTACGTATCACAGTTCCTGGACATACACAGCGAGGCGGATCTCCGTGTCCATATGACCGTGTACTTTCCACAAGACTCGGTGCAGCAGCCGCAGAGGCAATTTTGGATGGCGATTTTGGAAAGATGATGGCTGTTAAGAAGAACGATATTGTACGTGTTCCGTTGGCTGAAGTAGCAGGCAAGTTAAAATACGTAGATCCGAAGTCTGATATTATCAAAGAAGCAGAACTGACAGGTATCAGTTTCGGTGTAAAATAAGACGAAGTAGACAGGGAGTGTAAATAGATGTCATATACGGCATTATACCGGAAGTTCCGTCCTGATGAATTCGAGGATGTTAAAGGGCAGGACGCCATTGTAAAAACGTTAAAGAACCAGATTAAGGCTGAGCGTATCGGTCACGCCTATCTGTTCTGCGGAACGCGGGGGACGGGGAAGACCACCGTGGCGAAGATATTTGCAAAAGCAGTGAATTGTGAACATCCGGTAGATGGAAGTCCATGCGGCGAGTGTGCCATGTGTAAGGCGATTGCATCTGGTGCGTCCATGAATGTGATCGAGATTGATGCGGCATCGAATAACGGTGTGGATAATATCCGTGAGATTCGGGAAGAAGTGGCATACCGTCCCACAGAAGGGCGATATAAAGTCTATATCATAGATGAGGTTCATATGCTCTCCATAGGAGCGTTCAATGCACTGCTTAAGACACTGGAGGAGCCGCCGGAATACGTGATATTCATTCTGGCGACGACGGAAGCGCATAAGATTCCGATTACCATCTTAAGCAGGTGCCAGCGGTATGATTTCAAGAGGATTTCGATCGAAACCATTTCCGCAAGGCTTCGGGAACTGATTGAAAAAGAACAGTGGGATGTGGAGGAGAAGGCGGTCCGCTATATTGCGAAGATGGCGGACGGCTCCATGCGAGATTCCCTAAGTCTTCTGGATCAGTGTGTGGCGTTCTATATCGGTGAGAGACTGACTTACGATCATGTGTTAGAAGTCCTGGGAGCCGTGGATACGGAAGTGTTCAGCCGGCTCCTTCGGGAATTGATCTCTATGGATGTGCATAGAGTGATAGAGACGGTGGAAGAACTGGTGATGCAGGGGCGGGAGTTGTCCCAGATGGCGTCGGATTTTACCTGGTATCTCCGGAATCTTCTGCTGGTGAAAAGTTCAGATAATATGGAAGATGTATTGGATGTGTCGTCAGAGAATCTTGCGCAGTTAAAAGAAGAGGCGCAGATGATTGACAACGACACGTTAATCCGTTATATTAGAATCTTCTCAGACCTTACCAATCAACTAAAATACGCAACCCAGAAGCGGGTTCTGCTGGAGGTCACCATGATCAAATTGTGCAGGCCGGCGATGGATACGAACCAGGATGCGCTGCTTGACCGCATTCGTGCGATTGAGAAGCAATTAGAGGAAGGGCTTCCGGAAGTCTCTGCGCGGGAAAAGATCGTTTATGTAAATGGAGATCAGCCGCAGAAGGAGAAGAAGCCAAAACCGGAACTTCCTAAAGCGCTGAATGAAGATGTCAAAGCGGTTGCGAAGGATTTTCGGTCGATTGCAAATAACGCTTCTCCGCTTCTTAGAACGTATCTTAAGAAAGCGAGGCTCAGCGCCGGAGAAGGGAATCGTCTGCTGATTGTATTCCCGGACGAGGTGAGCGCAAGTTTCGTGGCGGCAGCGGAGCATAAAGCAGAGATTGAAAGCCTGATTGAAGAGAAGATTGGGAAGAAGGTTGAGACGGAGATCCGGCAGTTGGAAGAAGGCCGGAGATTTGAAGATAATTTTGTAGATCTTGAGAATCTTGGAGATCTGATCCATATGGAGATAACAGTAGAAGATTAGGAGGATATGAATTATGGCAAAAAGAGGTGGATTCCCAGGCGGAGGAATGCCGGGAAATATGGCGAATCTGATGAAACAGGCGCAGAAGATGCAGCGTCAGATGGAAGAACAGGCAAAAGAGATGGAGACGAAGGAGTTCAGCGCAACTGCAGGCGGCGGCGCGGTAGAAGTGACGGTCTCCGGAACGAAGCAGTTGCTGAAAGTGAAGCTGGATGAAGAAGTAGTAGATCCGGATGATGTTGAGATGTTAGAAGACCTGATCGTGGCAGCCGTCAATGAGGCGCTTGGCAAAGTAGACGAAGCATCCGCGTCCGCAATGTCCAAATTCACAGGCGGAATGGGCGGCCAGATGCCTGGATTATTCTAACAGGGAGTTAAGATACATGGATTACTACAGTAACCAGATAAGCAGATTAATTGAAGAATTATCATGCCTCCCGGGCATAGGATCAAAGTCAGCGGCAAGGCTGGCTTTTCACTTGATACATATGCCTTTGGAGGATGTAAAAAGGCTTGCTAATACGATGGTAGAAGCCAAAGAGAATGTTAGATATTGCTCCGAATGCTATACCCTTACGGACCAGGAACTGTGCCCGATCTGCAGAAATGAGAACCGGGATCACAAGACCATCATGGTGGTAGAGAATACGAGAGACTTGGCAGCATACGAGAAGACCGGGAAATATGGTGGTGTATACCACGTACTCCACGGGGCGATCTCCCCGATGCTTGGCATCGGACCGGAAGACATTAAGCTAAAGGAGTTGATCGAACGTCTGCAAGGAGATGTGGATGAAGTGATCATTGCGACCAACTCAAGTCTCGAGGGAGAGACCACTGCAATGTATATCAGCAAATTGATTAAGCCTACGGGAATTAAAGTCAGCAGAATTGCCAGCGGAGTTCCTGTGGGAGGGGATCTGGAGTATATAGATGAAGTAACATTGCTTCGGGCGCTCGAAGGTCGTACACAGTTATAAATTGGGGACGGGGGTTTTTGCAATTTCCCCCGTCCCCAATTGAAATAGCCGTGTCCCTTTTTGAATTTGCCCTGTCCCCAATTGAGGTAAATATAAAATGAAAAAGAAGAAAATTACATCTACAGATATTGCGAGAGCAGCCGGTGTCTCCCAATCAACTGTCTCCATGATCCTGAATAAGAAGTACAACGTCTCCTTTTCCAAAGATACCATAGAGAAAGTGGAAAAAGCAGCGAAAGATTTAGGCTACGTTCCGCCCAGGCGCAAGACCAGGAAAGGCTCGAAAAAAGAGAAACTATTGGTAGTGTTCTGCTCGAACCTGACGAATCCATATTATGTCATGCTGCTGCAGGGAATTGAATCCCGCGCCAAGGAGCAAGGCTTCGGTCTGTTCGTCTGCAATACGCAAAGGGACTTGAAGATGGAGGAGCGCTATCTCAAGATGATGTGGGAACTGAAACCTCTGGGCATTATCTATACCTGCAATCCCAGCCACTGCTTTATGGATCTGGTGCAGGAACTGTCGCAGAAGATACCGGTGGCGATTATTAATAACCAGAATGAGAAGATGGATGTAGACGCGGTGGAATTGGATAATTCCAAACTCGGCAGGATCATGGCGCGCCATCTACTGGAACTGGGTCACCGTAAAGTGGCATATATAGCACCGCCTCTTACTGCACGCCAGAAGCAGCGTTCTAAGAGAGTGGAAGGCTTCTTAAAAGAGTATGAAAAAGTAGGGATGAAAGATCAGGTAGTGATTAAGGCGGCGAAAGAAGAGATAGATCTGGATATTGCCAATATAGATTCCGAATATAAGATCGGATACGACCTGACGCGTGAATTATTGCAGGAAGAGAAAAATATCACCGCAATTGTAGGCTTGAATGATATGATCGCATTCGGCATTCTGGATGCACTTCATGAAGCAAAGATTAAAGTGCCGTCAGAGATGTCCGTTATGGGATGCGACAACACCTTATTTGCTCGGATGCACAAGGTGGATCTTACGACGATAGAGCACTTTGTCATCTTTAAAGGCAGAGATGCATGTGACATTATTATGAAGAAAATAGCGTCCCACCATACACCATATTCTGAGATCGAGCCAATCAGCACATATCATGTAGAATATGAGCCGAAACTCATTATAAGAGGAACAACATCTTATGCCAAAGAGCCAAGAAAAAGAGGAATAAAAAATAAAAATTAATGTATTTCTTAAAATTATTATTAATAAAAATGAATTCTGAGAAATACAGAAACGTCTAAAACACGGCGATAAAAAAATAGTCAATTAAAATTTGAAAAAAATATAACAATCTTGTGTTGATAAAATAGAATTATTAACAAAAGAAATTATTAATAAAAATCAGGCGCTATTGACCAACCTTCCCCCTATAAGTTATAATCCAATCATGAAGCAAACAGCGCAAGGTGAATCGGTTCACCGAATCAAAAGGAGGAAGAAAAATGAGATTTTTCATCGACACAGCCAAAGTAGAAGACATTAAGAAAGCAAATGACATGGGGGTCATCTGCGGAGTAACAACCAACCCATCTCTGATCGCAAAAGAAGGAAGAGTATTTGAAGAAGTTATCGCAGAGATCGCATCTATCGTAGACGGACCAATCAGCGGAGAAGTGAAAGCAACAACTGTTGATGCAGAAGGCATGATCGCAGAAGGAAGAGAGATTGCTAAGATCCACCCGAATATGGTAGTAAAGATCCCAATGACAGTAGAAGGCTTAAAAGCATGCAAGCAGTTAACTGCTGAAGGAATCAAGACAAACGTAACACTAATCTTCACAGCGAACCAGGCATTATTAGCAGCAAGAGCAGGCGCTACTTACGTATCTCCATTCCTGGGTCGTCTGGACGATATCTCCGTAAGAGGTACAGACCTGATCGCAGAGATTGCAGAGATCTTCAAGACAGCAGGCATCACAACACAGATCATCGCAGCAAGCGTACGTCACCCAATGCACGTAACAGACTGCGCATTAGCAGGTGCTGATATCGCAACAGTTCCATATTCTGTAATCGAGCAGATGACAAAGCATCCATTAACAGACGCAGGAATCGCAAAATTCCAGGCAGACTACAAGGCAGTGTTCGGCGAGTAAAATCATAGATTAGGAGGAACATCATGAACAAATTGGAGTTAATGAAGACAGCAAATGAGGTCCGCAAGGGCATCGTTACTGCGGTACACAGCGCCAAATCCGGACATCCGGGCGGTTCTCTGTCCGCAGCAGACATCTACACATATCTGTTTTTCGAAGAGATGAATATCGATCCGGCAGATCCGAAGAAAGCAGACCGCGACCGTTTTGTATTATCCAAGGGGCATACAGCACCAGGATACTACTCTACACTGGCACATAGAGGATTCTTCCCGGTAGAAGACCTTACCACACTTCGTAAAGTAGGTTCTTATCTGCAGGGACATCCGGATATGAAGCATATCCCAGGCGTAGATATGTCAAGTGGTTCTCTCGGACAGGGAATCTCAGCAGCAGTGGGTATGGCAATCTCAGCCAAATTATCTGGCGACGACTACAGAGTATATACCCTGCTTGGCGACGGCGAGATCCAGGAAGGTCAGGTATGGGAGGCATCCATGCTGGCAGCACACAGAAAACTGGACAATCTCGTTGTAATTGTAGATAACAACAACCTTCAGATCGATGGAGCAATCGATGAAGTCAACTCTCCATATCCAATCGATCAGAAGTTTGAAGCATTTAATTTCCATGTAATCAATATTGATGGAAATGATTTCGATCAGATCGATGCTGCATTCAAAGAGGCAAAAGAGACTAAGGGACAGCCGACAGCAATCATTGCTAAGACTGTAAAGGGCAAAGGTGTTTCCTTCATGGAGAATCAGGCTTCCTGGCATGGAGTGGCTCCAAATGATGATCAGTATGCAGTAGCAATGGCAGATTTAGAGAAAGTAGGTGAAGCATTATGTCAGAAGTAAAGAAGATCGCAACAAGAGAAAGCTACGGTAATGCTTTGGCTGAGTTGGGCAAAGAACATGAAGATGTAGTAGTACTGGATGCAGACCTGGCAGGGGCTACGAAGACAGGCATATTCAAAAAGGCATTTCCGGAACGTCATATTGACTGCGGAATTGCAGAGGGCAATATGATGAGTGTTGCAGCAGGAATCGCGACAACAGGAAAAGTACCATTCGCAAGTTCATTTGCAATGTTCGCAGCGGGACGTGCATTCGAGCAGGTACGTAACTCCATCGGATACCCGAAATTGAATGTTAAGATTGGCGCAACACATGCCGGAATCTCTGTAGGAGAAGATGGAGCGACCCATCAGTGTAATGAAGATATTGCCCTGATGAGAACCATCCCGGGAATGGTTGTTATCAATCCTTCTGATGATGTAGAGGCAAAAGCGGCAGTAAAGGCAGCTTATGAACATGTAGGACCTGTGTACCTTCGTTTTGGAAGGCTTGCAGTTCCGGTGATTAACGATAACGAAGATTATAAGTTCGAACTTGGCAAGGCAATCACTCTGCGTGAAGGAACGGACGTTGCGATTATCGCAACCGGTCTTCCGGTATCTGAGTCCCTGGCAGCAGCAGAGAAACTGGCAGCAGATGGAATCAGTGCAGAAGTAATTAATATTCATACTATCAAGCCACTGGATGAGGAAGCAATCATCGCAGCAGCGGCTAAGACGGGCAAGATCGTAACGGTAGAAGAGCACTCCGTAATCGGTGGACTTGGAAGTGCTGTATGCGATGTGGTTGCAGAGAAAGCACCTGCTAAAGTACTGAAGATTGGTGTGAACGACGTATTTGGCGAGTCAGGCCCGGCAGTACAGTTGATTAAGAAATACGGATTAGATGCAGACAGTATCTATGAGAAAGTAAAAGCATTTGTATAAGAAAATGTTTTGATATGAGAGCGGCGTTTTGCGGATGAGGGATCATTCGCAGAACGCCTTTTTGAACTTCGTGGATAATGTGAATGTGGGAAGAAGGTAGGACAATGAAACAAAGGCTTAGAAGAAAACATCGTGAAAAAGAGAGGTTCTATGAGGCAATCAAAGATATTGCCGCGCACCCTGTCGTGCTGCGCATGAAACTCTATCCACATCATGGAACCACCAACTGTTACCAGCACTGTATGAATGTTGCTTATAACAACTACAGGCTATGCCGATTTCTGCATCTGGATGCCCGTTCGGCGGCAAGAGCCGGGATGCTTCATGACCTTTTCCTATATGACTGGCATACCCATGCGGCGCGGACGGGTAAGCATTTCCATGGTCTGACGCATCCTGTGGAGGCTTATCAGAATGCGAAGAAGTTCTTTGCGCTTAATAAAATAGAAAAAGATATCATCTTGAATCATATGTGGCCGGTTACGTTTTACCGACTTCCGAGAACCAAAGAAGGCTGGATTACGACGCTTACAGACAAGTATTGTGGAGTGTGTGAGACAAGCCGTCGAAAACGACCGTAACATGCCGGAAATTTCCTGGGACAAGTCCCACCGATTGATAAAATACGCAGATTCCATATGCTATCATTAGCAAAAATATAACAAGATGAGGTGAGAGTATATGGAAAGACAATTTCCCAAAAATGTAAGACAGATAGGAAACGTAAGCGATGAGCCTAAGATATACGTAGAAGATTATGTGGATATCTATCTGAACCAGTTAAAACAGCAGGCGAAAGAAGAGCCTGCAGGCGTTGTGCTGATCGGTGAATTATTGACGCAGGAAGGACAGGCTGTGGTATATGTCTCCGGCGCGATACAACTGAAGGATGTTCAGGCTGGCGGCTCGGAGGTTGTAGTAAAAGAAGAGATATTAAAAGAAGCAGAAGAAGAGAGAAAGAAATATTTCCCATCCGGAGATGTGATTGGATGGTGTCTGATTGAAAGCGGACATCCTATGGGACAGAATCGGGAGATTACAAAGATCCATAGCAGGTCATTTCCAAAAGAGCATACACTGTTCGTCTGGAAGGATGCCCAGGAGAATGAAGAGATCTACTATGCCTATAAATACGGAGAACTCATGCAGATGGGTGGGCATTACATCTATTATGAGAAGAACCCTGCCATGCAGAATTATATGATCTCCACACGCAAGAAGAATGGCGTGACTCCCAGCGAAATGGTTGAGGATCGAGCTGCAAAGGATTTTCGTAGTGTCGTAAGAGAGAAGATGGAAGACAAGGAGCAGCGGCAGAATTCGAGGCTTGTGTATCTGACAAGCGTGCTGCTGGTTGTAGTGGTGCTTGCAATCGGTATCTCAACCGTTAATAATTTCGATAAGATGGAGGCTGTCCAGAATTCTCTGGAATCGTTGTCCCAGTCGGTGAACCGGACGGAGAGTCAGACCGGAACAGTCAGTGAAGAAGGAGATGCCATAGAGGCGAACGGAACCGTTGAAAATGTGGATACAGCAGATGCCGGCAGCGGAGGAGCAGTCCCGGAGACATCCACCATTCAGGAGCAATTAAGCGAGGATGATTTCTATATGGTACAGAAAGGTGATACATTGGATAGCATCAGCGTGAAACTATATGGAGATACATCTCATGTAGATGCCATTTGCAAGATGAATGGTCTTACAGACGGCAATCTCATCTACATAGGACAAAAATTACTATTACCTTAGGGGAAATTGTGGTATAATCAGCACAAATGAAAAACAACAAAGGGGAGACGGATGATACAGCGAAAGAATAAAAACCTTCATGTTGTCAGAGACCAGAAAGACTTAACGGACAAGATCGTAGAAGATATTATCAAAGAATTGAATAGTGAAGATGGTACAGCGAATGACCTGGAGGAGCAGATCAAGAAGCATAAGGCTGAGCGAAGGCGCAGAATTGTGATTATCACGGCAGTGGTGCTTGCGGCTGCAATTGGTGTATATCTTCTGGTTAATCTCCAGACCTATAGCCAGGCGAGGACGACAGAGGTGTATGCCAGCGAAGGCGCAGCGAATAATAACTACGCTCAATTCGCGAAAGGCGTGTTAAAATACAGTCGTGATGGCATTTCCTATCTAGATCAGAAGGGAGAGGAGAGGTGGAACCACTCTTACCAGATTAAGAATCCTTTTGTGGATGTGAGAGAAACATGCGCGGCAGTCGCAGATAAAGGTGGCAATGACATCCTGGTGTTTCAGGAGGATGGGATAAAAGGTGAGATTCACACCACGATGCCGATAGAGAAGATCAGTGTGTCGGAACAGGGAATTGTAAGTGCGATTCTGAAAAATGATTCCTCTGCGAAGATTATGTGTTATGATACTGCGGGCAATATCCTTGTCGAGCACAAGACCTCCCTGACTGGGACGGGCTATCCGCTGGATGTGGCTTTGTCTGAGGATGGCGAGATGATGCAGGTGCTTTACCTCTATACACAGGAAGGCAAGATTACTTCCAGAATCGCTTATTATAATTTCGGTGAGGCAGGAGAAGAAGAGACAGATCATCAGGTTGTCGGCAAGGACTGTGAAAATACCATTATGGCATCAGGTTTCTTCCTTAATAAGTCTACTTCCGCGGCGGTCGGTGATGACTGTCTCGTCATATACCGGGGGGACAAGAAGCCGGAGGAAGTAACAACGATCACGATTGAAAAACAGATTAAGAGTCTGTTCCATAGTGATCGGTATATTGGCATGGTTTTGCAAAATGAAGGAAAAGAAGGATATGAATTGCGACTTTATAGTGCCAGCGGCAAGGTGGCTATGTCTGAAGATTTTACAGGCGACTACGATAATGTAAAGATCTGTGGTCAGCAAGTGATCATGTATGATGGCAAGAAGTGCAGTATCTTCATGCGAAGCGGCATACAGAAATTTGACGGGGAGATGAACAACAATATATTAGAGATATTCCCGATAGCAGGAGTGAATAAATACATTGTGATGAGTGCAAACGGAATGGAGAAAGTCCGGCTTGTAAAATAAGGAGAACATATGAATTGGTTATTAATAACGGTTGGCGTGATCTTTCTGATATGTATTGTGGTAGGAATTATTAGGGGAGCAATTAAGATAACGGTGTCTTTGGCAACAACACTGGTTACACTTGTGCTGGTGTTCTTTCTGACGCCATATGTAGCTGATGCAATCGCGAAATTCACGCCGCTGGATGACATGATTAAGAGTCAGGTGGTCAGCACGATGGCGAATGCAGCCGTGGGTCAGGTCACTGGAAACGAAGGCGGGATGTCCGCAGAAGGCGTGAGAAAGGCTCTGAACGCGGCAGGTGTCAGCGAAGAATTATTAGCGCAGTATGGAATTACAATAGATGATATAGTAAATGGCAATATCAGTAAGGACGATCTGGCGCAGTATGGAATATCCGGAAGTGTGTTGGATGGCGTAGGTGCCAGCCAGCAGCAGAGCATAGAAGATGTGATAGAGGGAGCGGATATTCCAAGAGATCTGCAGATAGCAGCGATCCAGAATGCTGATCTGCCGGAAGTATTCAAGAATCTTCTGTCTGTTAATAATAACAGTGAAGTCTACCAACAGTTGGGAGTGGAGACATTCGCGCAATATGTGGGACATTACCTGGCGAAACTGATTGTGAATATTGTGGCATTCCTATGCACATTCGTGCTCATTACTATTATCATAAGAGCAATTGTATTTGCATTGGATATTGTATCGGCACTGCCGGGAGTAGGATTCCTCAACCGTCTTGCCGGGGGAATTATGGGAATGGCAGGGGCGCTGATTATTGTCTGGACGCTGTATATTATTATCACATTATTATATACAACCTCTATTGGAAAAGAGATGTTCCAGATGATACAGTCGGACAAAATTCTAAGTACATTATACGAATATAATCCTATTATGAAACTGGCGACAATTTTTCGATAAAATGTGAGGAAATCCCTTGACACATAAAATAAAAGATGATATTATAAAAATCCACCGCGGAAACGTGGTGGATTTTTAGGCGGAGAAACTTAAGGACAAGTTGAACTGCTTGAAAAAATAAAATGGATAGATAAGTTTTAAAATTAAATGCGACAAGAGGTAATAAGCCTCTGCCGCATTTATTTTTTTACCAGAAATAATAGTAAAAGCAAGGTGCGGTAGAGTGTAAAAAGCTCTATCGCACTATTTTTTTATCCAAAAATCAGAAAGGAGAGCGGGAACATGGCACGAAAGTACAAACGGTTAAGCTATGAGGACAGAAAGACTATAGAGGCTATGTGCCGAGCTGGGAAGAAAGCAGAAGAAATAGCAGCAGCCATGGATGTACACAGAGCAACGATTTACCACGAACTGCAAAGAGGCGGCGCTGGCGGTGGAAACAGGCAGCAATATAGTGCAGAGCTGGCGCAGAGAGCGATTTAACACGAGGATAACCATGGAAAACAAAGAAAACAATGCAATAGAGTTACTTAATATGCTTTGCGGTAATAGTGGTTGTGTAATTTCAGACAGCGGCGGAAAAGACAGTAGTGTATTAAAGCATATTGCAATGAAGACGCGAGAGAAATACAATTTTAATTTTTCAATACAGCATAATCACACCACAGTAGACGCGCCGGAAACTGTATATTTTGTAAGAGACGAAAAAAGAAAATACGAAGCGGCAGGAATAAAATACAACATACTATATCCGCAGCGTAGCATATGGCAGTTGATTGTAGACCATTGCACACCACCAACGAGGCTTATGAGGTATTGCTGCGCTGATTTAAAAGAATATAGCGGACATGGAGAAAAGTTGGTAACAGGCGTGCGGAAATCGGAAAGCAAAAATAGAAAAGATAATCAAAGCATAGTTACTTTTCCAAAACCAAAACAAAAAATAAAAGAAGAGGCAAAAAGCAATAAAGACCTATCAGTGAATAAACAAGGTGGAGTTATAGTTTTAAATTTAGACAACGCAGAAACAAGGCAGCTTGTAGAAAATTGCTATAGAACAACAAAAACCTTAATTAACCCATTGATAGACTGGGAAGATGATTACCTTTGGTGGTATATACGGAAAGAAAACATAGAGCTTAACCCGCTTTATAGCTGTGGACAATGTAGGATAGGTTGCATTGGATGCCCAATAGCAGGGGATAAAAGGTGGGCAGAGTTTGAACGTTACCCAAAATACAAAGAGGCATATATAAGAGCTTTTGACAAAATGCTAAAAGAAAGAAAGCGCAAAGGATTACAAATTTTTGATAAGTGGGCGACAGCACAAAAAGTATTTAAGTGATGGATGCAGGACGATAATTGCGACGGACAATTACGTATGGACGAGTGGGGCAATATATACGAAGAATATACATAGGCGGCAACGCCGCCAGTAAGCGCCTTTAGCTCACTGGTTAGAGCGCCAGCCTTATAAGCTGGGCGTGGCGGGTTCGATTCCCGCAAGGCGTATTTGGTAGCAAGAATGGCGACTTGCAGCAGGGGCAGCAGGCTAATAGCTGACTACTGTATACCGCGAGAAAATAGCGGCGATCATACCAGCCAGAGAGTATGTGGACGGTCAACAGGTTTTCAGCGCTTTTTAATGTGAAAAGAGCCGACGCGGTAAAAATACGCCAGAGCAGGAGTGGGGCTGCCATGAGGATAAGAGCACCACCAAAGGAAGAGAGGCACACAATGAGAGTAATTTGCACCAATTTAGAAGACGCATACCAGCAGGGCTATGCAGATGCTATGGAAAGTGTAAGAAAAAAACGCAGGAAGCAGCAGGAAAAGAAAGCCCGCCGCCAGTATTACATAAAGCAAAAGCTGCATGGCGTAGCAATGCTGATTTTTACCGCGTTGGTAATACCCTTGCTGGACGGGGACGCGACAATAGCGCTATTAACAGTGCCCATGGGTTTAATACTGATTTTCAGTAAAGAAATGCTAATAGTAAATAAATACTATTGGGAAAACCAAAGAGAGGATTAAGGAAATGATTACAGTAGGCAAAAATAATTTGGATTTAAAGCAGATCGCAGAAAGCGGGCAGTGTTTTAGGTGGCAGAAGTTGGACAAAGCCGGGAATAAATACAGCATAGTTGCAAACGGGCTTTATTTGGAAGTGGAACAAATAGGAGAGTATACCTTTAATTTTTATTGTAGCGAGCAGGAGTTTACAAATTATTGGCATGACTACTTCGACATGGGCACAAACTATGCCGGGTTCTTAAGCACAGCCGAAAACGATAAGGGACTAATAAAAGCAGCTTCTAAAGCAGGCAGCGGTATAAGAATACTGCGGCAGCAGACATGGGAAATGCTTATAACATTCCTTACAGCCCAAAACCTTAACATAGACAGAGTAACACTGCTAATAGAGCGCCTTTGCAATGAGTACGGCAGTCTGCGAACGGCAGAAAACGGCACAGAGTACAGAACATTTCCAACAGCGGAGCAGCTGGCGCAAGTGAAGCCAGAAGAACTGCGGCGGCTGGGATTCGGGTATAGGGACAAGCAGATTATAAATGCAGCTAAAATAGCTGCCTGCAAAGCGGTGGATATTGAGCGACTACGGGCAGCAGATCACGATACAGCAAAGCTGGTACTTACTAATATTTTTGGAGTGGGCGAAAAGGTAGCAGAGTGTATATGCCTTTTCGGATTGCATAAGCTGGAAAGTTACCCGGTAGACACATGGGTTAAAAAGATAGAGGCGTATTTAGGCGGCGGATATATACAAAGCAGATACCCCGAATGTGCTGGAATTGTGCAGCAATACTTATTTGCATACGTGCGGCGGTTTGGCTTGCCGGAAAGCGAGGAAGAATATGGCAATATATAGAGAAGTAGAGACAGATGTATATTGCGACGTTTGCGGAGAGCACGTAATAGGTTGGCGAAGCGCAGGGCAGGGAGTGAGTAGATCATGGGCTGCTTATTATGCGCGGAAAAAGGGATGCACAACGGGCAAAAGAATTGTTTGCAAGAAATGCAGGATAGAACAAAGAAAAAGACAGTGTAGCTTAATAAAGAGATACGGACACCCACCAATAGAAAAGACTGGGGAGTGCTTGGGGTTTTCAAATGAAAAAGACGACGAGCCAATAGAAAAATGCAAGCGCTGTATTGCATGTAGTTCTTTTGACTGGGAAGAGGAAAGGAAAAGATTAAGCGTATGAAAAGAACGACAAAAAACCAGCGGCGCAGAGAAAACAAGCTTATCAAAGCATTAGTGCATATTGCGGTAATTATAGCGGTAAGCATTGTAGCTTTACTACTGCTTATTTGGTGCAGGACGCAGGCGCAGCCGCCCCGGACGGACGAGGAATTAGCGGCAGCGGGGCAGCAGGAAAAGCCGTTATCTATTGAAATGACAGAGCCGAAAACAGAGGGCAGCATAACGATATATACGCCGGACGGCGCGGTATATGGGTATTTTGGAAAAATCAACATAATAAACGACGGAACAGACGGACACCAGATAGAAATAGAGCTTAACGGTTGGTTGGTAGGCGAGTGCCAGCATGGAGAACCTGCCTACACCGAAGAAAGTGAGGTAAAGAAAAATGAGTAACGTTTATATCCGCAGCCAGAACAGAGAAAAACTGTATGTTTTCGGCATTTTATTTAATGCCATAGAGTACAGAGAACGGACAGTTAGCAAGCGAGGGAAAGAGGGAGAAATACGCCATATAATTTGCATTTCAGACGGCTGCTTAGAAGAGCTGGCAGAGTACCCAACAAAAGAAAGATGCTTAGAAGTGCTGGACGAGATACAGAAAAAGTGCGGGGAATACCTTTACGCAGCAGGCAGTATGGGATATTTAAAAGGCAGTACACCTATGCCGCCTTTTGCAGCAGCTATACCAAGATTATACGAAATGCCAAAAGAGTAAGAGAAAGAAGTGGCGGCTAATGACAGTTGAGGACTTTCTTAAAGTTATAAAAAATTCAGACAGGCTACGCATTATTGAAGACGGAAAAGAAGTTTTTACCGGGTACGTAGCCACATTATCCGCAGATCATACGCTAACGTACGAAGCCTATAAAGGCAAAGACGTAAAGGAATTTAGGGCAGTGCCGGAAATCCGGCATAAACGCTGGCAGGAGTTGGGGCTTATGCAACCGTTAGAGCCGGACAAGCTGCCGGAATACAGTTTTAACGATCTGCAAATGACACCATATTACACCATTCTTATTTAGAGAGGCAAATATGGAAAAAGATAATAAAGGAAAGCTGCTTGGAAAGTTGAGAGCGGCAAAGAATGACGTGCAGGAAAGCAACAGCTTTAAAATGTGGCACATGGTAACTATTATGGAAGCGCTTATATACATAGTGCGGAGATTATAAGAAAAGGAGTAGAAGACATGGAAGTAAGAAAAAGAGTAACAGAGCGGTTAACTTGGAAACAGGTAGGAGAGGCACTGGAAATCGGAAAAGCAAAGGAACTTTTAAAGGTGGGCGACCAGATCACAGTACAGCACAAAGATTTAGGGGCTGTAGTTTTCGACGTTCTGGACTTTGACAAGGAAGAGCTGATAGGCGATCAGAAGCACAGCATTACACTACAAATGCACAAGTTACTTTTGCCGGAAATGCCATTTGACGAAGCAGGGCGCAATAAGTGGGAAAAGTCCACGATCAGAGAAAAGTTTGCAAAGCAGGAGTTTATTAACGGTTTTGAGGCAGGATTTAGAGAACTGCTGGCAGCAGCACTTAAAAAGAATGACGACCGGGAGAAAACGGCAGATATTTTCTTTTTACTTTCCGTAGAAGAAATGACAGAAATAGACGAACGTTACGCATTTTACGACGACCGGGCAAATATGTGTAAGCAGAATGAGGACGGTTACGGAGATTGGTATTGGACTCGTAGTGCGAATCGCGGCAGCGGTTCCATTACGTGGTTTGTGTACTCGAGCGGCTACGTCTACGGCAACAACGCGAACAGCGATTATCGCTGCGCCCCGGCTTGTGTCATTGCAAAATAATATAAAAATGAGCGCCGCACGCATGGGGCGCTCGTAAGCAAAGAAAGGGTAAAAGAAGACATGGAAAGAGACAACGTAGTAGCGTTAATAGGAGTACTAAAGAGCGAAGAATACGTAGAAACAGTTAATGGAATGAGATTTAAGGGGGAAAGGCTGCTGGTAGAAACCGAACGGAAAAGCGGAGCAAAAGACGAAGCTATAGTACTGGCAGAAACCGAGACAGTAAGAGAGGCGTTAAGAGTAGGGGAAGCGGTAGTTATAGTAGGAGCTATGCAGACTTACAAAAACGGACAGACGGGCAAAGTGCTGGTTTACGTGCTTGCCGAGGAAGTGCGCCCGATCGAGGGGGAAAACTGGGAATACGAAAACGAAGTAAGGCTTATAGGAAGTTTAGGGCAGGGCATTACATACCGGGAGACACCTTACGGAAAACATATTACAGATATGTTTATTAAGGTGGATTGTATTAAGAAGCCAGTAAAATGCTTCATCCCATGTATTAGCTGGGGGCGTTATGCGAAAGTAGCGGCAAATATGGTAGAGGGCGACGAAATAGCCATAAAGGGAAGATTACAGAGCCGGGAGTATATTAAAACGCTGCCGGACGGAACAAAAGAAACGCGTAAGTGCTATGAGGTATCAGCTTACGAAATCGAAGAATAGAGGGAAAGCATGAGAAAATTACAGAGGCAGATACAGCGCCAGCAGAAACAGAAAACGAAAAGAGTCGCTACAGCAAGTGCGCTACTCATGCAGCACAAGATTAAGGCGGCACAGCAGGATAGAGAATTGGAGACGGCTTTCAGAGCTGCAAAAGAAAGAAAATGAAAAGAGACATAGAAAAAGCCCCTACAGTCCAAGGAACCGTAGGGGCTAAGCTATACAGCCATTATTAAACACAAGATAATTATACGGCATGGCATAGCTACAGTCAATGGTAACGCGAAGAAAGGCGCGTGTTGAGACTTGATAAAAGTATTAACTTACCGACAGGAACAGAAGAATAGGGGAAGATATTATGCCGTATGTCAAAAGGATAACCAAGGCAGGAAAGACAGTAGAGGTAGAATATTACTACACGTCCCGGTACAACAAAAAGGGCGGGAGTAGATCAGATAAAGTAAAGCCAACAAAAGAGCAGCAGAAAAAAATAAATACAAGACAGGCAGAAAGAAAATTACGACTTTTAATAAATAATAATTTTGGATTTGGTGATTACCATGTAGTGCTTGACTATATACGAGAAAAAGGGAAACCCGATAGAGCAAAAGACGAAATGAAGAAAGACATACAGGTTTTTCTAAGAGAGTGCCGGAAACTCTACAAAAAGCAGGGGCTAGAGTTCAAATACATACACGTTATGGAGATTGGGAAGAGGGGAGCGAGGCACCACCACTTAGTAGTAAACCATATAGACGTTAAGGTATTGCAGCAAGCATGGTATAAGGCTTACGAGGGGCACAACAGAGTAAAGGTGTTTCCGCTGGATGATACAGGACAGTACGCAGATTTAGCAGCATATTTTATAAAATATTCAGATGCACATTTGAAAGACGACAAGGAAGAGCGGCTGCAAGGGAAACGCTGGGCAGCAAGCAAGAATTTAGCAAAGCCAGAGCCAGTATACGAGATCGTAACACATAGGAGCTGGTACAGGTGCGAGCCTAAAGCTAAGAAAGGCTATTACATAGACAAAAAGAGAACTGAAAAAGGGATTACAAGCCCGGAGTATTACGGGTACGGGTATTTCAAGTACACCATGGTACAGCTCGAATAGAAAGGGGTGAGAAAATGAAGATTGCAGTAATAGCGCTGATCGCGTTTATACTGGGCGAAATTGCAGGAGTAATTATTGTGAGTCTAGCAGCGGTGGCGAAAGAGTCAGACGAGATAAGAGAACGGGAAGCAGAAGAAAGGGGAAAGTGATGTATAAAGCAAGAGACGGGATTTATTACAAAAACTTTTTGTATAGAGTGCTGGGGATTGCGTCACCAAGTTTAAACATGGCACATGGCGGAATGTGGGCAATAAGGCAGAAAGCGTGCACAAAAGCAGAGAGAAAAGCGCGAAATGTGGAAAAGTGGGAAATCCGAAGAATGAGACGAAACAAGGAAAACGTAAGGTATATGGGAACCGCAGAGCGCAAGGGCATAAAGTATGCAGTATATGAGTGCCAAGGAAAATATTACAAAACAGAAAGGGCAGAGTAAATGGCAAGAAATGTAAGAATAGACTACGAGAGCGGAGCACAGGAAACGCTATTTAACTGGATAGAATGGCAGTTAGAAAAATATCCAGAGTTAGAGCTTGCTTTTCACATACCGAATGGCGGGAAAAGAAATGCAAGAGAAGCAGCAAACCTTAAGAGGCAAGGCGTTAAAGCTGGCGTGCCGGATATTTGCTTACCTGTAGCGAGAGGCGGCTACCATGGACTGTACATAGAGTTAAAAGTGGGAAACAATAAACCGACAGAAAAGCAAAAGGAATGGCAGAAAAAACTTAACAAGCAAGGCTATTTATCCGTAGTTCGTTATGGCTGGCAGCAGGCAGCGCAGACATTGACGGAGTATTTAGACATGGGAACACTGAAAAATGCAGGAAGAGAGTTTGCACCAAATTTGGAAGAGGGCGTAATGATGCCGTTAGCATAAAAGTTAACGATAAGCCAGACTCAACGGAGAGAAAGAGAGGCAGAACATGAAAGTAATAAGCGTAATAAATTTAAAAGGCGGAGTAGGAAAAACATTTACAGCCTATAACATGGCATACGAACTGGACAAGCGGAGCTATAAAGTGCTTGTGCTTGATAATGACAAGCAGGGGAATATAAGCAAAGCCCTTGGAGTTTATGAAGAAGCCGGAATGTGTGCCGCTGCACGATTGTTAAGCGGGAAATGGCAGAAGCCGGAAGAAATCATACAGAGAACAGACACAAGGTACGGCGGTATAGATATTATAGCGGCGAATATGTCACTATTGGCAGCTACATACCAGATTACGGAAGACCAGACCATAGAACAGCATACGAGATATAAAGCGTTGCTGGAAGCACAAGTGGAATATTACGGGAATTGCAGCGTATGGGGAAAATACGACTATATGATTATAGACAATCCGCCGGACATAGCATTAAACGTGGTAAATGCGCTTGCGATTACAGACGAGGTTATTGTGCCAGTGAAAATAGACGAGTGGGCGCTAGAGGGGCTGGACATTATAGCAGATCAGATAGAAGAGGCAAAGAGGATTAAGCCGGATATTAAATTACTGGGCGCGCTTGTGACTATGTACAGGAATAACGACACGAATATAGCAGGGCTGGAATGGCTGGAGAAGAAAAGCCCGGTAAAACTGCTTGCAAAAATCAGATATACAGACAAGGCAGCAGAAAGTACATTTTTCGGAAAGCCAGTATATGAGTATAGCCCACGCTGCGGAGCTGCGCAGGACTACAAAAATTTTATAACAGAGTACTTAGAGAGAAAGAGAGGTAAATAACATGGCAGCAGGCAAATTTAGCTTTACGGATATTATGAACGCAAAGAGCAGAACGGCAGCAGGAGCAGGCACAGTGGACAACTATACAGAAATTTACCTAAACCCATACGACGTAAAAGAGAGCAAAAGCAATTTTTACAGCATGGAGAACATACAGGAATTAGCGGACACATTCTTAGCAGTTGGACAGCAGCAGCCGACAGTATTAGCAAGAATAGACGGGGAATACAGAATTATAAGCGGACATAGACGAAACCTTGCAAATAAATTGCTGATTGAGAAAGGGCACAACGAGTACAAGAGTGTGCGTTACCTGTATAAAGACATGACAGAGGCAACGTTTGAGTTAAGCTTGCTGGTGGGCAACGCCTATAACAGAGAATTGACAGCCTACGAAAAGACAGAACAGGCGGCGAGGCTGAAAAAGGCAATTATGAGAGCGAGAAAAGAAGACGGTTTAGAGCTTCCGGGTACTCTGCGAGAGGCTATAGCCGATCTGCTGGGAGAAAGCAAAACAAACATAGCGAGAATGGACAAAATAAACGCAAGTTTGGGAGAAGAGGCAAAGGAAGAGTTTAAAAAGGGCAATTTAGGAATAACAGCGGCATACGAGACAAGTAAGCTGCCAGAGGAAGAGCAGAAAGAAATAGCGGCAGCAGCGGCAGCAGGCGGAGAAGTCAGAGCACAAGAGATAGCAAAGAGAGTACAGGAACGAAAAGCCGGGGACGATTACAAAGACCCACACCCGGAAAGCATAACAAGCCTATGCTATTCATGCCTTAACTATTCGGAGTGCAACGTAAAGACGGGGACGTGCCAAAAGTGCGACGCTTATATAAATAAGGCGGATGCGGAGAAAACAGACGAGCAACGCTACGACGAGGAACAAGAGGCAATAGACAAGGAAACACGCAGAAAATTACGGGAGTGGATGCAGGCAGAAAAAATGGAGCACCTGCCAAGTAATGCAATAGAGAAAAAGTATACCAGAGTTTCAAGACAAACATTTAACGCAGTATGCGGTAAAGTCTTGCCGTATTTGATTTTGAAGAATGAAGAGTATAAGGCAGGGCAGTTTATCGTTATACAGGAGTTTGTAACGGGGAAAGCAACGGGAAATACAAAAGAGTTATATATATCATGCGTGGACACAGAAAGCACACATACGGCAATTACAGAGGGGTACTGCGTGCTGGGAATTTGCGAAAAAGAGATTGCCGTAGAGAGAGGCTGGCTTAAAGAAGTGTCCGAAACGGACACAGGAAAGGCGGAAAATGAATAAACGGCAGAAGAAAAAGAGAAATGAAAGGCAGCAGTTAACGATTATTTTAAGCTGCAATACCATGTTTAGGGCAGAGGGATACGAGAAAATACGCAAAAACATTGAGCAACAGGTAAGAGCGGGCAGCGTTGTAGTGCTGCCTGCCTATCTACGCGTAGAGGCGATTATACAGCAGGACGGCAGCAGGCGTATTGAGATTAAACACGAAAGCGAGGTAGTATATGAAAAATGATGTACAGAACTGGATATACAGGGAAGTGCCGGAGCCATATAACGATTTTTTCAAACAGATAGAGGCAGCATTAGGATTTAAATTGTTTATATGGCAAAAGACATTTATAATGCGAGGCGTGTTTAGACAGTACGGGGAAACAACAGCAAAAATATTAAGGGAATTGTTGCAGACTACAGCAAAGCCACTGGACTATACACGACCACCACACAGCAAAAGAGAAGAGATTTATAGACGGGAACTAAGAAACATACAGCAAAAATTAAACAATGCAGGGATAAAGACAAGAGTAGTATTTTATTGCAAACAGGACAAAAGGGCGTATAAGGAAACAGCAGACGAATTGAGAGCAGAGGAAGCATTTACGGAAGAGGGGGCGTATATAAATGTTTGACTTTATGGACGAGATAGTAGAGGCAGTAGAAGATTTTGGAAACGAGGCAGTAGAAATAGCCGCAACAGCTATATTGTTTCTGCTTAAAGCTGTCATTTTGATAACAGCACCAATATGGATATTGCCATACAAGATATTGGGAAGACCGAAAGGGGATTAACTGGCATGGAAGACAAGATAAAAATATGCAAGTACTGCGGGAAAGAATTTAAAACAAACAGGGAACTGCAAAAGTACTGCTGCACTGCTTGCAGAAGACAAGACCAAAAGCGAACAAAAAAGAGTAGCGCGAAAAAGGACGCTAAAGAAAGAATGGAGCAGGGGCTAATTAAAGATGCCATGGAAGCCAAGAAGCGGGGAATGACATACGGGCAATACAAAGGTTGGCAATATTGCGAAAGGCAGATTAGAGAAAGAGGGCGGAAGAAATGAACATAGTAGCATTAACGGGCAGGCTTACAAGGGAGCCGGAAGTAAAACGAGTAGGACAAGATAAAGACTTGGCACAAGCGCGGTTTACGCTGGCAGTAGACGATTATAAAAGCACAGACTTTATTAACATACGTTGCTTAGGAAAGCAGGCAGAATGGGTAGAGAAGTGGACAGGGAAAGGAACAAAGGTAGAGATAACAGGAAAGATAAAAGCGGGAAGCTATCAAGATCAAGACGGACGTAAGGTATATTACACAGAAGTATTGGCGAATAGCGTAAGCTTTGGAGAGAGTAAGGCAGAAGCAGAAGCGCGGCAGCAGGCAGCGGGGCAGCAGGAGCAACAGGGAAGCAGACAGGCAGATATAGCAGGAGACGACGGACTTATGAATATCCCGGACGGGATAGACGAAGAATTACCATTTAGTTAATTGCGCGCGCACATTTGCTATGATATAATTACAACGTGCTAAAGAGCGAATAGAAAGCAGCTATACCAAGCGGCTTACTACTCGCTCTTTTTCTGTATGTATGCAGAGGGACAAAGCATACATGGCATAACACGAACCTCCGCCCAGCGCATGAAACTTAGGGCGCTGGGAAAAGAAGAGAGGAAAGAGGCGGGCAAAGTGAAAGAGTGGGCGAGAGGATTCTATGCGAGTAAGGCGTGGGACGAAACGCGCAAGGCTTACATGATAGCGCAGCATGGACTATGTGAGCGTTGCGGAGAGCCTGCCAAGATCGTGCATCACAAGCGGCACATAACACAAAAGAATATAAATAATACAGACATTACTTTAAACTGGGATAATTTAGAGGCATTATGCCAAGATTGCCACAACAAAGAACATCATGCAGGGGAAAGGCAGAAGCGTTATATGTTTGATGAAGCAGGAAACGTCATAAAACCGCCCCCATTGTTTGAAAAAAATTGAAGCCCGACTACACCGAGTGCAAACTCTAATTTTACTCTGCGGGCGCGCGTATACGTGGTGTAGAGGGGGTGGGGTGTATTGGAAAGGGTGTAGATATGGCAACTAAGAAAGAATACACGAAAGAAGAGAGGATAGAAAAAGAGAAACGCCGACTTAAAGGAATTTTTAAAGAGTTAGAGGACGGCAAGAAAAAACTTGTTACTCCACTGATCGAAAAGGCGGCTTTTATGTCTATCGAACTAGACGAACTGGAAGCATTTCTGGAAGATAACGGCTGGACAAGTGAATACCAAAACGGTGCGAATCAGTTCGGCACAAAGCGAAGCCCAGAAGCAGACACGTACATAGCACTAAGCAAGAACTACGCCGCGATAATTAAGCAGTTAGTGGAACTTGTACCAGCGCAGAAGCGGAAGAAATCGAAGCTGGAAGCGCTGCGGGAAGAGTAAGCTACGATACCGTATAAAAATTATATTTACGAGTACTACGCTAAGATAAAAAGCGGCGAGATCATAGCGGGACTTTGGATTATTGCAATATACAAAATAATCGTAGACGGACTCGAAAAACAAGAGTTTTTCTACAATGCAAAAAAAGCAAATAAAGCTATAAAGTTTATAGAAAATTTCTGCCACCACAGCAAAGGAAGAAACGATTTATTAAAGATGGAACTATGGCAAAAAGCTATAATTTGCTGCATGTTTGGCATAGTTGACGCAGAAAATATTAGGATTTTTCGCGAAATTTTTATAGTTATTGGCAGAAAAAACGGTAAGTCTCTTTTTGCGAGTGCGATTATAGCATACATGGCATATCTGGAGCCGGAATACGGACAAGAGATATATTGCTTAGCACCAAAATTAGACCAAGCAGCGCTTGTATATGACGGATTTTATAAAATGGTTCAAGCAGAAGAGGAACTAAGCGAGCTTACCAAAAAGAGACGTAGCGATATATACCTTGAAGAGACAAATACAGTAATTAAGCCGATTGCGTTTAATGCGAAGAAGTCAGACGGATTTAACCCGCAACTTGTAGTATGTGATGAATTGGCAGCATGGAGCGGGGACGGTGGATTAAAGCAGTATGAGGTTATGAAGTCGGCTTTAGGAGCAAGATTGCAGCCAATGATTTTAAGTATAAGCACTGCCGGATATATCAACGACAGTATATACGACGAACTTATGAAGAGAGCAACAAGTTTCCTAAAAGGCAACAGCAAAGAGCGCAGGCTTTTACCATTCCTGTATATCATAGACGATATAGAAAAATGGAATGACATAAACGAGCTAAAGAAAGCTAACCCGAACATGGGAGTTAGTGTTAAAGAAAGCTTTTTCTTAGACGAAATAGCGATAGCAGAGGCAAGCCCAAGCAAAAAGGCAGAATTTTTAACAAAATATTGCAACATAAAGCAGAACAGTTCTGTAGCGTGGCTGGAATATGCGACCGTAGAAAATGCGGGAGTAGAAAAAACATTGGAAGACTTTAGAGACTGCTACGCGGTAGGCGGAATTGACTTAAGCCAGACAACAGACTTAACAGCAGCTAGCGTGATAATTGAAAAAGACGGAAAGTTATATGCGTTTGCTCAATTCTTTATGCCGCGCAATAAATTGGAGAAGTTACAAGCTTCGGACGGAGTGCCTTACGATATTTTCGTGAAAAAAGGAATAATAACGCTTTCCGGGGATAATTACGTAGACTACAAAGACGTGTTTAACTGGTACGTTGAACTATTGGAAGTATACGGAATACGTACGCTACAGATCGGTTACGACAGGTATAGCGCGCAATATCTCATTGATGATTTAAAACAGTACGGCTTCCACGTAGACGACGTATACCAAGGGGAAAATCTTACACCTATTATACGAGAGTTTGAGGGAATTATACAGGACGGAAACTTTAAAATAGCAAGCAACAATCTGCTTAAGTCTCACTTCCTTAACGTTGCCCTTAAACACAACATGGAAACAAGGAAGTTTAGACCGATAAAAATAGAGCAGAGAGCGCATATAGACGGCTTTGTATCTGTAATAGATGCAATGACCGTAAGACAAAAATACAATGCAGAATTAGGCGAATTATTGAGAAACGCAGCATAGAAAGGGGTGAGCATTACGGGGCTTTTGGATTATGTTTTTAAAAAGAAAAATGAGCAGATCATAGGCGAATATTTTAAAATGCTTGACGGCTATAGCCCGGTATTTACGTCATATTCTGGCGGCGTTTATGAAATGGACTTAACACGAACAGCTATTAACAGCTTTGCAACGCATTGCAGTAAATTAAAGCCGGAAGTAACAGGGACAGCCAAGAAAAGGCTGGAAAAAATACTGCAATTTAAGCCCAATAGCTTTATGGACACATCAAAATTTATAGCGAGAGTAGCGACAATATTAGAGTGTGAACATACAGCATTTATTATACCGATTGAGGACGCCGCAGGAGAATTGGCAGGGTATTACCCGTTACTTCCGCAACACTGCGAGCTTATAGAATGGCATGGCGAACTATATTTACGTTATACATTTGCAAACGGAGAAAAAGCCTGTATAGAGTTTGAACGTGTAGGCGTGCTTACGACGCATCAGTACAAAGACGACCTCTTTGGAGAGAGTAACGACACAATGAAGCCGACTATGCAGCTCATACAGACAACAAACGAGGGTATTATTAACGCGGTAAAGAACTCTGCAAATATAAGATTTATCGCAAAAATAGCAAATATGCTAAAGCCGGAAGACATACAAAAAGAGCGGCAGAGGTTCACAGAAGAAAACTTAAGCGCCGAGAACAAAAGCGGCATGATTATTTACGATAATAAATTTACCGACTTAAAACAGGTAGAAAGCAAAGCATATACGCCGAACGCTTTACAGATGCAGCAAATACAAGAAAATGTATGTACACACTTTGGTACAAACATGGATATTTTGCAAAATAAGTTCGACGAGAATAAATGGAACGCTTATTACGAGGGGAAAATAGAACCATTTGCCCTGCAATTATCACTTGCAATGTCAAACATGACATACACGCCGAGAGAGCTTACACATGGGAACATGATAACATTTAGTGCAAACAGATTGCAGTATGCAAGTAACACAACAAAATTACAGGTAAGCACACAGCTGTTTGATAGAGGACTTATAAACCGTAATGGAGTTATGGATATATGGAATATGCCACACGTAGAGGGCGGAGATAAGTACTACATAAGAAAAGAGTATACAGAAGTGGGTAAACTGGACGAGCCAGAAGACTATAAGGAACCAGAAGAACCTAAAGAGCCGGAAGAGCCTGTAGAACCGACGCCGGAAGAATAGAAAGGGGTGCACAAATGCCAGTAGTTAAAACAAGGGAATACAGACAACTAGCAGCGCCGCTTACGGCGCAGGCAGCAGGAAAAAGAATAGACAGCGAATGTTACGTAGAGGGTTATGCTACTACGTTCAATGACCCATACGTGCTTTATGAGTTTGAAGACGGGACGAAATATTACGAAGTTATAGACAGGAACGCGTTAGACGGCGCGGACATGAGCGACGTTATAATGCAATACGATCACCAAGGCAGGGTATTTGCTAGAAATAGTAATAAAACACTACAGTTAATACCAGATCATAAAGGGCTATTGATTGCGGCAGACCTTAGCAAAACAGATTTAGCTAGGGGACTGTACCAAGATATAGAGGCGGGAATGATAAATAAAATGTCATGGGCGTTTACAGTCGAAGAGGAGCGCTACGACAAAGCGACCAGAACCCGCACAATACTAAAGATTAAAAAAGTATATGATGTGTCAGCGGTAAGCATACCCGCAAATGACGACACAAGCATAGCAGCGCGAAATTTTGCGACCGGGAGACGGGAAGCAGAACAGCTGGAGCAGCTGGAGCGCAGAAAAATTGCACTACGGATTAAAGCGAATTTATAAAGTAAAGGAGAAAAATAATGGGAAGATTACAGGAAATTGAGCAGAGACTTGCAGAAATTAGAACAGAATTAAATACGCCGGACATTACAGCGGAGAGACTTACAGCACTGGAAACAGAAGTAAACAACTTGCAGGAAGAAAGAACCGCCTTAATTGAGCAGCAGGAAAGAAGAACAAATTTACTTAACCAGCTGGCGACAAGAGGGGCGGTTGTAGATCAGAACGGAAACCCGACACCAGCAAGAGTGGTTAGAAGCTTTGAGGGAGCAGACGGCGCAGGAGAGCAGGAGCCGGAAGACAAATACGCAACAATGGAGTACAGACGTGCTTTTATGAATTATGTTATTAGAGGCGCAGAGATTCCAGCAGAATACAGAGCAAACGCAGTAAGCAAAACAACAGACGTAGGGGCAGTTATCCCGACAAACGTACTTAATCAGATCGTACAGAAGCTTGAAAGTACAGGAATGATTTTAGCCCTTGTAACAAGAACTGCATACAAGGGCGGCGTATCTATCCCGGTATCTACTGTAAAGCCAACGGCAACATGGGTAGCAGAGGGAGCAGGAAGCGATAAGCAGAAACACGACGCAAAAAAAGACGGTATGATTACTTTTGCATACCACAAACTGCGCTGCGCAGTGGCGGTATCTTTGGAAGTAGATACTATGGCAATGCCAGCCTTTGAAAGCTTGATTATTAACAACATTGTAGAGGCAATGACAAAAGCACTGGAGCAGGCTATTATTTCTGGAAGCGGCACAGGACAGCCAAAAGGTATTATTACAGAAACCCCGGTAACAGATCAGGCTATTGATGTAAAAGCGCAGGCGTACGCTGATTTGATTGCAGCAGAAGCAGCGTTGCCGATTGCATACGAAAAAGGGGCGCAGTGGTGCATGAGTAAAAAAACATTCATGGGCTACTATGGACTCACAGATACCAACGGACAGCCGATTGGTAGAGTTAATTACGGAATTGCCGGAAAACCAGAGTATACGCTACTTGGAAGACCTGTAGTAGTGTGCGATTACTTGCCAAGTTTTGCGGCGCAGACAACAGGAAAAGTATTTGCGTTCCTTTTCAACTTCAAAGATTATGTGCTTAACACTAATTACGCTATGGGCGTTAAGAAGTATGAGGACAACGATACAGACGACATGGTAACAAAGGGCATTATGCTGGCAGACGGAAAAGTAGTAGATAAAAACAGCCTTGTAGTACTGAAAAAATTAGTAAGTGGTTAATTGGTATGGCAGCTGGTGTATAACACTGGCTGCCTACAGGGTAGTGTAAAGTAGCCTATGAAAAATTGGAGCTGAAAAAATGGCTCCATTGGAACCTTGAAAATTGCAGATATGTTAGTTTTCGGCAGTGTACGCCACCCTTGACGGCACACCTTTTTGAGCTTTTATCGGTTTCACGGCTTTGCCATAACGGAGCAGGTAGTATTCGTTCCAGAGTCTCCAGTCTTGTTTGATGAAGGGTTTGATGACAGGAAGCTTATCAGTGAGGAATTTCTGGTACTTAGGACTGTGGATTTCATCATGAGCCCATTGTTTCAAAGGAATATATCTGCAGATAAAGAGAATAAGCCAGCAGATTTGCTGATATTGTTCTTGAATGATGTTAAGTAAATAGAGTATAATGTTATCCATAGCAATGATTTACCTTTCGTATTTTGTTGAGTTTGGTAGCCTACATTATACACGAAAAAGGGGGTCATTGCTTTTTTATATGCAAAAAGTGGTGAAGTCCTTGAAAATATAAGGTTTTAAAGAAAAATAGGACTGTAAAACTTTACAGTACCGCCTACAGAAAGAGAGGCAGAATATGAAAGGTAAATTAGCAGAGAGCCAGTTTAGTAACTGGAAAAAAGCAGAAGTCATGGACTTAGCAAACAAAATGGGCGTAAGCGCAGAGGGAACCGTTAAGGAGATCGTGGCAAGAATCTGCGAAGTAGAAGTAGAAGTGCCGGAAGAGTCAGAACTTACCCCGGAAGAGATCAGAGAAATTAGGGCAGCAGAAGCGGAAGAGGAAGCAAAAAGAGAAGCGAAAAAGGCAGAAGAAGAGGCAGCCGGGAAAGTAGGCGTAAGATGCCGCGTAAGGTTCCATGATTTAGAAACAAGTACAATCAGAGAAGTAGGCGAAGAGTGGAACGTAGCAGAGAAACGCGCAGAAGAGCTGATTAAAAAAGAACTTGTAGAACTTATTTAAGAAAAGAGGCTACGTATGGCAGTAGGAAATAAGCTCGTAGATAGGGCAAAAGCAGCTTTAAGAATATCAAGCAATAACGAGGCTATCGTAGGAGAAATAAAAGATATACTGGAAGCTTTTAAGGAAGATTTGCGGCTGGTAGGCGTACACAGGATAAGCGAGGAAGACCCACTGGTTATACGGGCGGCTGTACTATACGTAAAAAGTCAGTTCGGATATATGGATAAGGCGGAGCAGTACCAAAAAAGCTACGATATGCTAAAAATGTCGCTTGCTTTGGCAGGAGATTATAACGAACCAATTACAGACGAAGATTTTGCAGTAGGAAAACAGGTTATAGTAACGGGGACAATTTACCCGGAGCCAGAGAACGAAGATAAAAGCATAACGAAAGCAGGAGCTATTATGCGCGTGGTAGAATTGCTGGACAAGCAGCAGTATAAACAATATATAGGTGTAGCAGCGGAAAAAGAAGAGCCACCACAAGGCTACGCAGCGCCGGAAATCTTGCAGATTTACAAGTAAAGGAGCGCGCAGTATGTACGGGGAAATAACGCTGATAGAACCTATTAACGAGAAAGAAACAGAGGAAAAACAGGTATTTGCAGAAGTGTACAGTATTACGCAGAGCGAATACGTGGCAGCAGGACAGAAAGACATTAAACCAGCGTATAAGTTTGAAATATGGAACTTTGAGTATGACGGACAGACGGACATAGTATACAACGGAATGAGGCTTACCGTATACAGGACATACCCAAGACCAGACGATAAAATAGAGTTATACACAGAAGAAAGGAGCGGCAGGCGGTGGCAGACATAGCTAATATTAACAATATGGCAACTAAGTTGGCACAAGCCTTAACAGAATACGACCAAGACGTAGCGGACGCTGTGAAAGAGATCGTAGACGAACAAGCCGACGAAACGGTAAAAGAGTTAGAAAGCGAATCACCGAGAAAAACAGGAGCATACGCAAAAGGCTGGCGGAAAAAGAAAGTATATGAAACCAGACACAAAAGGCAGAATACGGTATATAACTCTAAAAAGCATCAGCTTACGCATTTGCTGGAAAAAGGACACACAAGAAAGAATACAGACAGGGCAGGAGTAGTACATACGTCAAAAGTACGAAGAACAGCGCCGAGAGTGCATATAGCGCCTGTAGAAAAAAGAGCCATTCAAAACCTTGAAGAAAAAGTGAAAGAGGCGGTAGGCAAGTAATGAGGGTAGAAGAAATCATTAAAAGAGCGGAAGCTTTAGGGCTGCCGATCGCAGAGAATGAATTTATAAAAACAAAAGAAAAGCCGTTACCAGAGCCGCCGTACTTAATATGGTATGACGACGAAACAAACGGAGACGGTGGGGACGGCGTAGTACTATTTAAACGAAGAAAAATTGTACTAGAACTCTACACAGACAAGGTGGGAGACACAGAGATAGAGAGGCGAATAGAAAAAGAAGTATTGTACGACGTGAAGTACAATAAGTACCAAGCACCAGTAGAGAGCGAGGACTTAGTACAAACTGCGTACGACTTCGTGGTAGTTGAAAAAATACCGAAAGGAGAAAGAAAGTATGGATAAAACAAGTATTGTACTTGGAAGTGGAAAGCTGTACGTAACAGAGTTTGAGGACGGGGCAGAAATCCCGGAAAATAAAACAGTAGAGGTAGACGACAACTTACTTGGATATATTTCCGGCGGAGCTACAGTAGAATACACACCAGAATTTTATACAGCAAAAGACGATTTAGGAAAAAAATCTAAGTCAATCCTCACAGAAGAGGAAGCTATCTTAAAGTCCGGGGTAATTACTTGGTGCGGAGAAACGCTGGAGAAGATTTGCAGCACAGCAAGAGTAACAACAGCCGGAAACGTAAGAACTGTTAAAATCGGTGGAGTAGGAAACCAGAACAATAAAAAGTATTACATCCACTTTGTACATGAAGATAAAGAGGACGGCGATATTAGGGTATCTATCGTAGGGAAAAATGAGGCTGGATTTAGCTTTGCATTTGCGAAAGACGAAGCAACTACGGTAGACGTAGAATTTAAGGCACAGCCTATGGACGACGAGGGAACGCTTATTTGCTACGAAGAGATCATCGACCCGGCAACAATAAGCGCATAAAAGAAAAAGAGAATAACTAACCGTACACTAAAGAGGCAAGCGTTTTAACCGACGCTATGCCTCTTTTTCAGTAAAAGGAGAGGGAACATGGCAAACGGATTTAACTTTAACAAAGTACAGAGAAGATATTTTAACGTCACACTGAAAAACGGAAAGACATATTTAGTAGCAATGCCGGAAAAGGCGACCTTTGAAACGCTGGTAGCGCTTAAGTCAGCAGCAGTAGAAGACGTGATAGAAGATCTGTACGAATGTGTTGCAAAGATTATCAGCAATAACAAGCAGGGCTACAAAGTAAAAATGGAAGACATTAAAGCATATAGCTTTGACGAAATCATGCAGTTTATCGGAGCGTACACAGACTTTATACAGGGATTAAAGAACGAAAAAAACTAAAGATTCCTTATTATCCGGGCGGCGTAGGCGGAGATAAGGAGAAAATACCATACGAGTTAAATACCGTAGGGGAAAAATATGTTATGGATTACCTGCGTATAGACATTTTTCAAGTACAAAAGTTGCCAATAGATATTTATTTATATTTCTTACGAGAGGCATACATAACAAACTTGAAGAGCACGAAAGAGGGGAAAGAGTATTTACATAACTGCTGGCGAATCGAACAGACAGAACCAGAAAGACAAAAAATACGGGAGAACTTAACGAAAAGGGGGTAAGGCTTTATGGCTTCCAACATAAAAGGAATAACCATAGAAATAGGCGGAGACACCACAGAGCTAAGCAAAGCCTTAACCGGGGTAAATGGAACCAGCAGGGCGTTACAGTCAGAGCTTAAACAGGTGGACAAGCTGCTAAAGTTCGATAGTGGAAATATAACATTATGCGAGCAAAAGCAGGAACTGCTTACAGAGGCAGTGGCAGCAACAGAAGAAAAGCTGCGAGTGTTGGAAGAAGCAGAAAGACAAGTACAGGAACAATTTGAAAAAGGCGAAGTATCCAAAGAACAATACAGAGCCTTGCAAAGAGAGATCGAAAAAACAAAAAACGATTTAGGAAAGTACGAAACAGAATTAGATCAGGCTAAGCAGTCGTCCAATGATTTAGAGAAAGGCGCAAATGACTTGGGCGAAGAAATGGACGACTTAGCCGAGGATGTAAAAGAAGCTGGGGACAGCGCAGACGACGCAGCGGGCGGATTTACTGTTATGAAAGGTGCACTTGCTGATATGGCAGCAGACGGCATAGAGGCAGCAGGGGAGGCACTAAAAGATATGGTAGGTATGCAGCAGCAGGCGTCTAACCAGTTTCAAGCAGCTACAGGCATAGCTACAGAATCCATGGGCAAGTACAACGAAGCCATGGAAGCGATCTATAAAAATAATTTCGGAGAGTCATTGCAGGACGTTGCAGAAAAAATGGCTTTAGTAAAGCAGGCAACAGGCGAATTAGACCCGACGAAATTACAGACAATGACAGAAAACCTCTATACATTAGAGGACACATTTGGCATGGATTTTTCGGAAACCATGCGAGGCGTACAGTCGTTAATGGATCATTTCGGGCTGTCAGCAGACGAAGCGTTTAACCTTATGGCGACAGGAGCGCAAAACGGACTTAACTACACAGACGAGCTGGGCGACAACGTTTCGGAGTACGCGGGGAAATTTGCAGAAGCCGGATATAGTGCGGACGAGTATTTTATGCTGCTTCAGAACGGAGCGGACGGCGGCGCCTACAATTTGGACAAGGTAAACGACGCTATTAACGAGGTAACTACGAGGTTAGCGGACGGAACTATAGCGGACGGAATAGGCGGATTTTCTACAAAGACACAGGAGCTTTTTAAAGCTTGGCAGAATGGCGGAGCAACACAAAAAGAAGTAATAGACTCCATTGTAGCAGATATACAGAACACTACGAACGAACAAGAAAAAATGAACCTTGCAGCGTTGGCGTTTGGAACCATGGCGGAAGATGGCGGAACGAAGTTTATACAGTCGCTTAGCAGCGTGGGCGGAGCTTACGACGACGTGAAAGGCAAAATGGAAGAGATAAAGCAGATAAAGTACGACGACGTTATGAGCGAACTGGCAGGAGTAGGACGTACGGTGCAAATGGATGTTATAGCGCCGTTAGTTGACTCTTTAATGCCGATCATAAAAGAAGTTGTGGACTTTATAAGTGCTAATCTACCGACTATCACAGCGCTGGTAGGCGGATTTATGGCAGCGTTCGTGGTAACTAAGGTAGCCGGGATATTATCCGGGTTAATAGGCACGATTAGTACGGTAATAACGCTTGTTCAGTCGGGCATACCGATTATGACGGCGCTTAACGGCGTGCTAATGGCTAATCCCATTGTACTTATAGTGGCGGCGATAGCGGGGCTTGTAGTTGCTTTCGTGACGCTATGGAACACGTCGGAGAGCTTCCGACAATTCTGGATAAATTTGTGGGAAACCGTAAAAACTGCCTGCTTAACAGCATGGGAAGCAATTAAGAATTTTTTCTTAGTAACTGTGCCGGAAATTATAAACAACGTAATTACGTGGTTCCAAGAATTACCGGGCAAAATAAGCGCGTTTTTCTCGCAGATTCTCACAGATTTAATTACGTGGGGCAGCAATATGCTTGCCAATGCGACAGCAGCGGTAACGAATTTGGTAACAAGTATTACTACATGGTTTAGCCAGCTTCCGGGAAATATATGGAATTTCTTGCTTACGATCATAAACAATATTGTAACGTGGGGAAGCAACATTGTTTCGAGCGCGACAGCAGCAGCGACGAATTTGGTAACGAATGTTACCACATGGATTAGCCAATTACCGGGGAAAATTTGGAGCTTTTTACTCACGATCATAAATAATGTGATTACATGGGGCGCAAATATCGTAAGCAATGCCAAAAGCGCAGCAAGTAATATGCTTAACGGAGTGATAAGCTTCATATCACAGTTGCCGGGCAGAATAATGACATTTTTAAGCAACGTAATTTCTAATGTCGTTTCGTGGGGCAGCAATTTAGTAAGCAATGCCAAAAGTGCAGCAAGTAATATGCTTAATTCAGTGGTTAGCGGTATTGCGAGTATGCCGGGGCGCGTAGCCTCTAAACTTGGCGAAGTTATTTCAAGCGTTGTTTCATGGGGCGGGAATATGGTAAGCCAATTTAGCAGCATTGGGCGTAACGTAATTTCCGGCTTAATTAACGGTATTACAGGAATGGTAGGAAGCCTTTACAGTAGCATCAAAAATGCGCTGGGCGGACTGGTAGATAAAGCAAAAAGCGCCCTTGGAATACATAGCCCGTCAAAAGTATTTGAGGAAGAAGTGGGTAAGTTTATCCCGCCGGGAATTGGTCAAGGCGTAGAAAAGAATATGCCGGAATTGATGAAAGACACAGACGAAGCGTTGGGAGATTACGCTAAGCAAGTGGCGAATAACACAAAAATTAAGTTGGGCGTAGAGGAAGACGACGTTAGCAGCATGGTAAGTGGCAGAAGAATTGTAGCAAGCCAAGATTTAAAGTCAAGCACAAGCAATAAAACGCAGAAACAGGCAGCAGGGAATAGTTTTACACAGAATGTAAATATAACGTCGAACAGAGAATTAAGCCCGTCAGAAACGGCAAGACAGACAAGGAACGCAACTAGACAAATGATTTTAGCATTACAAAGGGGGTAGAGTATGGCAAAGAAAATAACGTGTACGAACGAGCGGGGCGTATCGGTATATTTTGACTATACTTTTACCCCGTTTTTCTTACTAAGCTGCGACGGACTGTATAAGGTTTCAAACAATGTAAACAGCAGTGACAACACAAATACAGACGGAAGCACTTACCAAGGAAGCAACACGCAGGAAAGAAACATAGTAATAACCGCGCAAATGTGCGAGAACTACCAACAGAACCGGGATATTTTATATAAGTGTTTTCGACCAAAGACAAAAGGAACGTTGGTACACGAAGAGCAAGACAAAAGGCGGCAGATTGAGTATTACGTGGAAAGCGTGGACATAGGAGAAAAAGGCGTAGTACGGGATATAGTAATATCTCTGATCGCAAATGACCCATTTTTTACAGATGTAGATTACACAGTGCAGCTTATGGCAAGCTGGGTAGCCGGGTTTGAGTTTGGGCATGAGTTTAAGGCAGCAGGAGAAGAAATAGGCTACAGAACCATGGAGCTTATTAAGGAATTTGCAAATGAGAGCACGACAGATAGAACGGGCGTAATTATTAAGCTGGAAGCGCTGGCAGCAGTCAAAACACCGACTGTAAGAAATCTTACAACAGGGGAATTTATAAAAGTAAATACAGATTTAAAGTACGGGGATGTGCTGGAAATCTGCACAGAAACAAATAAAAAGAATGTTTATTTAATCCGGGACGGGGAAAGAAAAAGTATAAATGGCTACATAGACGAGGATAGCGAATATATCCAGCTAGAAGCAGGGCTTAATACATTGCAGTACGAAGCAGAGAGCGGAACGGAAAGCCTTAACGTGAGCGTGGAGTACAGGCATAGATATTTAGGAGTATAGGTATGGAAATAAGAGTATATAGCCCAAGCATGGAGTTTTTGGGAGTAATTGAAGACTTTAAAAGCCTGCTATGGTGCAGAAAATATTACGAGCCGGGCAACTTCCAGCTGTATGCACCGGGAACGGATAGAAATATAGAATTACTACAGACAGGGAACATAATCACAAAGCGCGGGAGTGTAGAAGCTGGAATTATAGGCGGGCACACAGACGAAGAGGGAAGCAAGAGTAACCAGATAACAAGAAGCGGGAACTTTTTAAGCATACTTACAGCGCGCAGGATTATAAAGAATACGATAAATTTCAGCGGGACACAAGAGGACGCTATGCGCTATATGGTTGGACAGGTAACACCAATACCGCTATTAGAACTGGGAGAGCGCAAAGGATATGCCGGAGACGTTACTTTTCAAGCAACATGGAAAAACCTACAGACATATTTAACAAAAATGGCAAAAAGTTCGGGGCTGGGTTACAGGATAAGACCAGACTTCCGGGCAAAGAAAATGTATTTTGAAGTTTACAAAGGTGTAGATCACAGCGTGCTACAGACAGAAAACCCTAGAGTTATATTTTCAAGAGAACTTGGAAACCTTAACGACATTACATATACGTACGACGACACAAAATATAGAAATGTCTTTTATATAGGCGGACAGGGAGAGGGAGACGAAAGAAAAATAGTAATATTGGGAGATACCGAAGCCGAAGACATTAGGGAAGTATTCATAGATGCAAAAGACTTAAAGCAAGGCGATTTGACAGACACAGAATACGAAGAAGCATTATTACAGCGCGGGCGAGAAAAGAAAGAAGACTATAACATTAAAGAGAGCATAGAAGCAGAAGTGCAAAGCACAAACTTTGAGTATAAAAAAGACTGGGATTTAGGCGACATAGTAACGACTAAAAAAAGAGAATGGAATATAACACTAAACCAACGTGTAACAGAAGTACAGGAAAGCTACGAAAACGGCGGAACGAAAATAGAGCCAACATTTGGGGATGCGCTGCCGGAGACGTTAGATTTAAGCGAGGATTAAAAAATGAGTGATAACGCATATTTTTATAACTCTATAGCCGGGGACAGAAAATACGACGCTGATAGCTTTAGCGACTGGCTAAAGCAGTTCTTCACAGACGGAATTTTAAGCGGCGGCTTACAGGTTATAGCCAATGGAGACATGACATTAACGGTAAATACGGGAACTGCCTTAATAGGTGGGAAAGTAAAAGTATTTGAAGAAAAAAAGGTACTACGATTATCAACGGCAAGCGGAACGCTTAACAGGGTTGACAATATTGTAGTACGAAGAGACGACGACGCAAGAGACTTTACAATAGAGATCGTTAAAGGAAATGCAGCAGTAACACCAGTTGCGCCGGAATTAACGAGAAGTGGGAATATATACGAGCTTAAGCTTGCGGAAGTAAGAGTTAACAAAGGTGTAGTAGTAGTTACGCAGGCGTCCGTTTCGGACACAAGGGCTAATAGGGAAGTTTGCGGGTGGATAATTGGAAATACGGAAACGATACCAGCAGAGCAGCTGCTTAGACAAATGGACGTAGCATTTAATGAGTGGTTTACCGGGATGAAAAACCAGTTAACGACGGATGCCGCCGGGAATTTGCAAACGCAGATAAATGTATTGAAAAATAAGATTAAATACGGAACAAAGCTGCCGGAAACAGCACAAGAGGGGGACGTATTTATACTCGTAGAAAGCTAGGTGGTAACGCATGAATACGAGCGCAACAATTAACGGAAAATACTATAGCCAGCGAACAAGCTTTACGGCCAGAACCAATTTTACAGGAAAGGCAGCCAGCGACGGGACTGGGGCTAATAGTACGGTAACAGTAGGAACAACGTACACATTTCTTTATTATAATCCGGGTTCAAGATACCCGTATGCTATCGGCTTACCGGGATATGGAAACCAAGTGCGTTGCTGGGTACAAGCTTCGGTATTTCCGTACGCTACATATTCAGTAAAATACAACGCCAACGGTGGAAGCGGAGCACCGGGAGCGCAGACAAAAACTTGGAATAGTAATTTAAAGCTAAGCGGGACAAAACCAACTAAGACAGGTTACACGTTCCAAGGCTGGGCGACAAGTGCAAGCGGCGGAGCTGTATACGCTGCGGGCGGTATCTATACAGCCAATGCAGCAATAACACTGTACGCGGTATGGAAAATAAATACGTATGGAGTAAATTACAACGCCAACGGTGGAAGCGGAGCGCCGGGAAAACAGACAAAAACATACGGCGAAAATCTTGTATTAAGTAGCACAAAGCCGACAAGGACGGGATATACGTTTTTGGGCTGGGCGACAAGCGCAAGCGGTGGCGTCGTATATAAGCCGGGAGCGACCTATACGGGAAATGCTCAACTTAATTTATATGCGGTATGGCAGATCAATACATATACGGTAGCTTACAACGCCAATGGCGGAAGCGGAGCGCCGGGGAATCAGACGAAAACATATGGCAAAAATCTTGTATTAAGTAGCACAAAGCCGACAAAGACAGGTTATACATTTATAGGCTGGGCAGTAAGCAGCACTGGAAGTGTAGCATATTCGGCAGGGGCTACTTACACAGCCAATGCAGCAATAACGCTGTATGCGGTATGGCAAGCTAATACATATACGGTACGTTTTAATGCCAATGGCGGAAGCGGGAATATGGGAAGCCAGACGTATACGTATGGAGTAACAAAAGACCTTAACGCAAATCTATTTACAAAGATAGGGCGCACGTTTAAAGGCTGGGCAACAACACCGGGCGGAATAAAGGTATATGACGACGGGGCAAAAGTAAAGAACCTCACAAGCGCGCAAGGCGGCGTAGTAGATTTATACGCAGTATGGCAAGCAAACACATATACAATTACGTTTAATGCCTCAAAGAACGGCGGAACCGGGGACACAACGCAGAAGAAAACGCACGGTACAAAATTAGGAACGTTGCCGACAGCAACGAAAAAATACTATGTTTTCCAAGGCTGGTATACGGCAGCAGTAGGCGGCGTTAAGATCACTGAAAATACTATTGTAGAGAAAGACATAACAGTATATGCGCAGTACATTATAGACGCATCTGTATATATAAAAGCAGGCGGGGTAACTAAGCCGGGCTTCCCGTATATTTGGCATAATGGCAGCTGGAAAAAAGGCTATACGTATGTATGGACAAGAGACGGCTGGAAGCAGGGATTAAGCGAATAGAAAGGAGTGAAAACCATGAAAATAGAAGAGGGATATATTGCGCTGGAAAATTACACCATGTACGCGAATTATTCAGACGATCATATATACGAAATCGGAGAAGACCGCAGCGTGCCGGACATTACGCAGATCACAATGAAAGGCGACACAAACAGCCAGTATATTACGTTCCAGATGCCGCGTTATTATGACGGTATAGACCTTACAACAAAGCAGATTATTGTACGCTGGTATAACGAAGAGAACGCAGACAAAGGCGGAAGCTATAGCGATATTTGCGACGTGCGGTATAACGAAGAGTTTATACGCTTTGCATGGCTTTTGGACTTCGGAGTAACAGAGTACGACGGAGTGGTAGCATTTGCGTTTGAAAATATCGGTACAAATGAAGTAGATAAGAGCTATGTATGGAAGACTGCATTAGGAAAGCTGGAGATTACAGACAATGTAGATAACGGAGCAGGGGGAGATGAACCAAGCGAGGACTGGTTTACAAACCTTATGGCACGTATCGACGAAATGTATAAAGCAGCAGAGACAGCAGAGAATATGGCAGACACAGCAGAACAGGCAGCGGGAGCAGCGACAGAAGCAGCAGGAGCAGCGAATGCGGCAGCAGAAGCAGCCAATACAGCGACAGGAAAGGCAAATGCGGCGACAACAGCGGCAAACGCAGCAGCCGGAAACGCGAATACAGCAGCAGGAGCAGCGAACGAGGCAGCAGAGGCAGCAAATACAGCAGCAGAGAGCGTATTTACGGATAAGAATTTTTTCTTGCTGCGGAATGAAGACGGAACGCTAAAACTTGTATATAACGAAGAGCAGGCGTAGAAAGGAGTAAAAATGGGAGTAGTTGGTACAGTAGATTTAGTAAGCGACACAACAGCAAAAGAAATGGTAGAGCAGTTAAAATATGCAAATGCTTTAAGAGCAGCAGAGGCAGCGGAAAGTTTGGCGGTATTAAAAGCAGACTTAAAGGGTATTCAGAGTTTGGTAAGAAAAAGGCTTGCTTCACAGATATTTGAGGTAGGCGATCAGATTGTAGTACCTTGGACAGACAAAGACGCAACTAAGACATATCAAGTGCCTATGGATATTGTGCATTTCGGAGATGTGACACTTAAGGACGGGGAAGTAGTGCCGGGAATGTTCTTACAGTGGCATTATGCGACTCCATACGGCGTTATGTTCGACGCATACGAAGCTTTTTATTATGCAGAGGAAGAGCTTCCGGCAGGAACTTACTATATTACAGTAGGGGATAATTGGGGTACATATTGTAAGAAGAATGAAACTTACAGCTTTACATTAACAAGTCCAGTACCAACAGGCGGGCAGTTAAGCGGATTTAAAGGTATGCCAGATCAAGCACCGACGAGCTGGAAAGTATACAGCTGGGCAAGCAAAGAGGCAGCGGAACCGATAGAAACGGTATCAGTAACGGCAGGGGCAAACGGGACAAGCTTAGGAACGTTGCAGGCAGCCGGAAACGAACAGTTAAATAGCCTGCATAGAACAGCATACGGCTATAACCGCTGGAGCCAGAGCGCAATTAGGCAGTACCTTAATTCTGCGAAAGAAAAAGGGGAATGGTGGAAACCACAGAACAATTACGACAGGATGCCAGATCAGTTAAGCACAAAAACGGGATTTTTGGCAGGCTTCGAGAAAGACTTTTTAGACGTGATCGGGGAAGTAAAAGTAACGACTGCGCTTAATACGGTAACGGACGCAAGCGTAGGGGCGCAGGAAGATACTTATGACAAAATCTTTTTACCGTCACTTGAGCAGCTATACTTAGTACCGCAGTTAAAAGGAGCAGAGGGCGACTACTGGGAGTACTGGAAGAGAGCAACAGGAGCGACAGAGCCGCAGGCGACAGGAAAGACATATCCAGAACGTATTACTTATGCGATTGAGGCGCGGACAAGTGCGCAGATTGTCCGCTTGCGTAGTGAGTATCGCGGCACCGGTTACAATACGTGGAGTGTGCTCACGAGCGGCAACGTCAGCAACTACTACGCGGGCTACGCTCATCGCTGCGCCCCGGCTTGTGTCATTTGCTAATCTGAAATAATCCGCGGGCAACGCCTTGCCTGCGGATAGCTAAACTATGAAGGAGTAAGACGTGGCAGTACCAGAAACACAGAGGGGTGTAGGAAAATTCGACGTATTGATTAAGGCGAATGATTTAGCAGTATATACTATGAGGATTACAAAGAACCCCAAGAATTTTGCACCAGAATATCAGACGGCACTTACAGACGATATTATTAGGACAGCTAAAGACATTTTTATAAAATGCTGGACGGCAAACAATATAAGAGTAGGGGACGACCCGGAAAATTGGAGAGCGAGAAAAAGACTACAGGAAGAGGCGGCGCGGGATTGCAATAATTTACTGGCGCTAATTCAAATGGCAAAACCGTTATTCCATTTAGAAACAAAGCGGGTAAAATACTGGGGCAAAAAGACAATAGAGGTAAGGAACCGTATAAGGGACTGGAAAGACGGAGATAGTAAGCGCTACAACAATTTATTGAAGTAGCTTTGCTATATATGGGCTGTAGGCTGAAAGCGCAGAATGTCCGCTTGCGTAGTGAGAATCGCGGCAACGGTAACAATACGTGGAATGTGAACACGAGCGGCAACGTCAACAACAACAACGCGAACAACGCTAATCGCTGCGCCCCGGATTGTGTTAGACACAATAGGCATACGGCTGCTACATAGTGGCGGCGCCCTATAAAAAGAATTGACACAAGGAGCCGAGTGACCCAGCCGGAAACGGCAAAACAACACCGAGGCGATACAGTCAGCTTTTTATAGAAGCTGGTACTGTTATACACGTCGCGGAAACTAAAAATATGAATGACGCGGAAACAGTCGCGGAGAATGTAATAGGGTTCGAGGCTTTATGGGACTCTATGTATAAATGCAAGAAAGGAGTAGTGTGGAAAGACTCTGTAGCGCATTACTACCTTAATGGGATTGAAGAAACACTAAAATTAGAAGAACAGTTAAAGATAGGAAAATACAAAGCAAGAAAACCAGTATGTTTTAAAGTAACGCATCCGAAAGAAAGAGATATTGTAAGCATTGCTTTTAGAGATCGTGTTTACCAAAGGAGCCTTAACGATAATTCTATATATCCGCAAATGAGCAAAAGCTTTATTTACGATAATATGGCTTGCCAGAAAGGAAAAGGAACAGATAAGGCGAGGGAGAGACTGAAAGCGCAGCTGCAAAGGCATTACAGGAAACATGGAACAAAAGGAGCGGTGCTGCAATGCGATATAAAAGGGTATTATCCCAATATGAAACACGAAGTAGCGCTTAATAAGTTTAAGCGAGGGCTTGACCCATGGACATACGAAAGAACAAAAGCGGTACTGGAAGAACAATACGAGGGAGACACAGGATATAATCCGGGCAGCCAAATGGTACAAATAGCTGGTATTTCGGTACTGGACGACTTAGACCATTACATAAAGGAGAAGCTACATATAAAAGAATACGAAAGATATATGGACGACTTCATACTAATACATGAAGACGAAGAATACTTAGAATACTGCAAAGAGATTATAAGAGGAAAACTGGCAGAAATTGGATTTTCATTGAACGAGAAAAAGACAAAGGTATACGGCCTACGAAAAGGCATAACCTTTTTAGGGTTTAACTTTAGGCTTACGGAAACCGGGAAAGTTATTATGACAATAAAGCCGGAAAACGTAAAGCAGGAAAGGAAGAAACTATACAGGCTGGTACAGCTGGCAAAGCGCGGGGAGATCACAAAAGCAAAGGCGGACGAATGTTACGCGGGCTGGAGAAATCACGCGGCAAAAGGAGACAGCACAAAATTGCTACAGAGAATGGATAAATACTATAAAGACCTATGGAAAGGGGAGCGGGCTAATGTCAATGTTTATACAGAAGCTTAAGAGAAGCATTGCAGAACAGAGAGCAGAAGAAAGAACAAAAGCAGAGGTAGAAAAACAGGGCGCGCTGTTAGAGTACGTGGCTATTATGGCAGACGTGGAGCTGCCGGAAGAAGAAAGCGAGGGCTTTAATCGTGGAGAAATCTAAGAATTTTGAAAAATACAAGAAATATTACGAAGCAGGCTGGTATACAGCAGAAATGCTGGAAAATCTTGTAACGAAAGAAAAACTTACACAGGAAGAGTACGAAGAAATAATTACAGCAGGAGAGACGGAATAAACGAAAAGAGGTACTTTTAAATGGACTTAATGGGAATAGTGGCAGAATTATTAACGGTAATACTCACGCCGTTAATGGGCTATATTGCTTGGCTGCTTAAACAACAAAAGAAAGACAGAGATGCAAACAGTAAAGGAACCATGTTACTGCTTAGAGTGCAGCTTATCGAATATCACGAAAAATGGACAAAAAGGGGGTATATAACAAGGCATGGGCTACAGAATTTCATAGAAATGTATGACGCTTATCACGCTTTAGGCGGCAACGGAATGGTAACACATTTGCTGGAAGAGGTAAGGGAGTTGCAAATTGAGACATAGGAGCAGAGACATGGTTAAAAAACGAAGAGAAGAACCAAAGAAAGAAGCACCTATATTGTGGCTGTGGGAGTTCAGTAAAAAAGTGGTAAGCACAGCTTTCTTATTATACATACTTGCGGTGATATATGCTTTATTCATGGCTAACAAGGCGATCATGTTAACCATGGACACTACGGCATTGAGCACTTTTATTACAGAAATGAATGAGACATTTAGGGTAGTAGTTGGCGGATATATGCTTAAGGCTGCTGGGGAGAATGTAGTAAAAATCACAACGACGTACTTAGATGGGAAAAATAAGAAAGTAAAAGAAACACAGCTAGAGCAGGACGAAGAGGAACAAGAAACAGAAATAGGATTAGGATAAGGAGAAAAAAGATATGGAAAAGTATGTAATGTATGTGGCGGTGCTACTTATTGCGGTGCTGGCATTAACTGTATGGACAAACTTAGTAGTGCAGGTAACAAAGAAAGTAGTAGCGTGGGACAAGTTCCCAGTGCAGGCGTATGTAGCTATTGTAGCCATTGTGTCTACGGTAGTGGCGGCGGCTGTGGCGATCACATATTTTAAGCTAACTATGCACTGGTATTATGCAGTCGCAGCGGTTGTAGTTGGGCTATTAGTGTGCTATGCGGCTATGTACGGTTACGACAACTTATATAAGCAGTTCGCAGAAATGCTACAGACAATTAAAAAGATACTGGCAGGGAACTACGAAACAAAAGACAAAGTAGACACAAAATAATTTTGACAGTACGAAAGTACAGAAAGTGAGGACAATATGGGATATACAAATAGTTCTTTGGTTAATTGTACAGTTAAAAGCCCGAACCATAGCGGAAGACGTACACACAGCATTGATAGAATTACGCCGCATTGCGTAGTAGGGCAGTTATCCGCCGAGGGTATCGGTAGCTGCTTCCCGGCTGGAAGAGAGGCAAGTTGCAATTACGGAATTGGAAAAGACGGTAGAGTATGCTTGATCGTTGACGAAGCAAATAGAAGCTGGTGCACATCCAGCAACGCGAACGATCAGAGAGCGGTAACGATTGAGTGCGCGAGCGATACTACAGACCCATATACCATGACAAATGCGGTATACGAAAAGTTAATTAAGTTGTGCGTGGATATTTGTAAACGAAATGGCAAGAAAAAGCTTCTTTGGTTCGCTGATAAAAACAAGTCTTTAAATTACAGTCCAAAGGCTGACGAAATGGTACTGACCGTACATAGGTGGTTTGCAAATAAGAGTTGTCCGGGAGATTGGCTGTATTCAAGATTAGGAGACGTAGCGAAGAGAGTAACGGCGCAGCTTGGCGGCGGAACCTCTACAGGCGGAAACGGTGGAACAACAGGCAAACTTTACAGAGTAAGAAAAACATGGGCGGATGCAAAAAGCCAGAAAGGTGCTTTTTCAAGTCTGGAAAATGCTAAACGCTGCGCAGATCAGTATAAGCTTACTGTGTTTGACGAGTCCGGGAACGCGGTATATAATGCTGGGAATAACTCTACAGACGTGCCATTTAAAGTAAAAATTACAGCAAAAGACTTGCGTATTAGAAAAGGCGCTGGAGATAATACGGAATGGACGAAAGAATATACAGGAGCGGGGGTATTTACAATAGTAGAAGTGAAGCCGGGGCATGGTTCCGTAAAAGGTTGGGGAAAACTCAAAAGCGGCGCGGGCTGGGTAAGCTTAGACTATTGTACAAGATTATAGTATGATAGCTGTAGAAGAATTAGAAGCGCAGATTATTGTAATGGCACACGCGGCTTGTAGCATTGTGGACGGCTGCGAATTGTGCCCGCTATACCGGGAAGAATTAGAAACAACGAGGCAGCAGGGAATATGCCAAGAAAAAATAGGGCTGGAAAACGTGAGAAATGCGTTAATTACGCTTCGGGGAAATAAGAGATAAAGTAAGGCGTGTCGTTAATAACGGCGCGCCTTTAGCATTGAGAAAAACTATATAAAAATGTAAATAAACATTGACAATATACCCAAATGGGTATATAATAAAAACATCAAAGGAGAACAGTAAGAAACAATAAGCGCAAGGCGCAGAAAGGGGAAACGGCAATAAATGGGAAAGAAACAAAAGAAAAAGCCTATCAAATGGCAAGAGCTGGTAACAAATGCACTGATAGACTTAATCGTAGGAACGATACTTATAATAATTGATAAGTTATTAAATTAAGCATCCAGTGGGCGAAAGCCCACCGCCTATATAAAATATAACATAAACCCAAAGCCGAGTAAAGAGCATGATTTTTAAGTTAGGAGTTTTTTTAGTAGCGGTAGGAGCTGTAAAAGTATGTGTAGCTTTATACATGAGAGCGAAAGAAAAGAGAGGTAAATAATGGCTATAGGCGAAAATATTAAGAAAGCAAGAAAAGCGGCGGGCATTTCTCAAAAAGAGCTTGCAGATCGGCTTCAAGTATATCAAAAAGATATAAGCCGCTGGGAGAATGGAGAGCGCGCGCCGTCTATAGAAGTATTTGCAAGAATATGCAGGGAGCTTAGCGTTTCGGCGGATGAAATTTTAGAATTAAAGTAAAAAACGGAAGAGAGGGCGTAATATGATAGTAATAAGAATAGTTTTATATGTGATTGGCGCATTTTTTGGATTAAGTGGTATCGTGGCTATACCAGCTGGAGAAGTGACAGGCGGCGTAATTTGCGTGGGAATCGGGGCACTGTGTATACTGCTTGGTACGAAATGCAAAAGAGGCAAAAAAGAAGTACGGGCAGAAAAGAAAACAGTGCAGGCGGTTGCTGCACGTACACCTAGCATTAAGATCGCAGAAACAATAAGGACGAAATTAGTAGGCGTTACGTTTGACAATGAGGACGGAGAAAACAGGCAGGACATACTTAAGAGTATGACGGGAAACGAAAACATTACAGTAGAGAAGTATACGTTTAATGGAGAGCCTGCCGCTTATGTAAAATGGGGTAATAAGATACTTGGAAATCTTGCGGCAGATTTAGCTAAGAGTTTAGAAAGAAAATATCCGGGAGCGAGATACAGCGCAGAAATACTCGAAATTTCAAGGGGGGGGGTACAAACGTTCGGGTGCAATATTGAACTGGACGTTATAATAGAAAATAAGAGCAAAGAAGCAGAGAAAAAAAGAGAACCGATTGTATACGTAGAGAATAACAGCAAAAAATACCATATTGACCCAAATTGTTCGGGAATGAAAAAACCAAAGAGTATACCGTTAAGCGAAGCAAAGAAGAAGTATACAGCTTGTAAAAAATGTTGCAAATAAAGGTAAAGAAATAAGCCGCAGACCAGTAGGAATGTCTGCGGATTTTCGTCGTATTTAGATTATATACAAAAGAGAGGTAGCACAATGGCTGGGGAAAAAGGCTTTAAGCATCTGACAAAGGCAGACAGAATAAAAATAGAAGCGTTAACAAAAGCGGGACATAGCGTAGCAGAGATAGCAGCACAGTTACACGTACACCGCAGTACAATTTATAGGGAGCTGAAAAGAGGAACTTATACGGCGCTTAATTCTGATTTGACGACAGAAGAAAGATATAGCCCGGACATTGCGGACGATAAATATAGGGAAAATCTGAAAAGCAAAGGCGGAGTACTTAAAATAGGGAACGACATAAAATTAGCAAATTATATAGAAAACAAGATTATAAACGAGGACTACAGCCCGGCAGCAGTACTAGGGGAACTTAAGGCGCAGGGGAAAGAGAGCGACTTTACAGTAACAATATGCGTAACTACACTCTACAGTTATATTGATAAGGGGATTTTCTTAAAATTAACAAATAAGAACTTGCCAGTAAAAAAGAACAAGAAGAGGGATTACAAAAAGGTTAAGCGGCAGCAGACAAGAGCGACAGCAGGCGAGAGTATAGAGAAACGCCCGGACGAAGTAAACACCCGACAGGAGTTCGGTAATTGGGAAATGGACACAGTAAAAGGAAAGCGTGGAAAATCAAAAAACAGCTTACTTGTACTGACAGAGAGAAAGACAAGGGACGAAATTATATTTAAGCTGCCAGCACATACAGCAGAGGCGGTAGTGGATGCACTGGACAGATTAGAGCGAAAATGGGGCAGTATGTTTAAAAAGGTATTCAAGACTATAACCGTAGACAATGGCAGCGAGTTTGCATATTGTGACGAGATAGAACGATCTATACTGGGAGAGGGGAAAAGGACAAAAATATATTACTGCCACCCGTATAGTAGCTGGGAACGTGGTACAAATGAAGTAACAAATAAAATGGTAAGGCGAAAAATACCAAAAGGCACAAACTTTGACGGAAAGACAGACGAAGAGATAGAGACAATAGAAAACTGGATAAACAATTATCCGCGGCGCATACATGGCTACAGATCAGCAGGGGAATTGTTCAAAGAAGAGGTACGAAAAATAAGCTAGAAAAAAATTAAAAAAGTGTCGCATTTAATATTGACATTTTTAAAAATAAAATGGATATCAAAAAAGTGTTGACAAAGATAGAAACATGTGATATTCTATAAAAGTTGTCGCTGGAGTGACAAAAACACTTGAGAACAACGAAAAAATAAATAAAAAAAGTTGTTGACAAACGACAAAAGATATGGTAATCTAATATGGCTGTCGAAAATGGCAACAACAAA